>NZ_JBQIKP010000006.1:0-134762 GCF_056796775.1 Schaedlerella sp. | reverse complement strand
ATATTCAATAATAAATATGTTGCAATTGGATTTAATGGATAACATCCCTTTAGAATAATGTTATCAAATTCACTTTCAACAAACTTACTTCTAAACGCTGGTAATTGATAATATTCCTGACACGCAGTCGCTCCAAGAATATTCTCATAATGAGGAATGCTACTAAGCTCATCTTCTTTTTTTATAATTGCATTCTTAATCAACTCATAATTATTTTTAGACGAAGTAATAAAATATTTTTCAATAATCCTTCCTTCAATTCCGACGAATGAATTAATAATATCCTGCGAAAGATATTTTCCATATTCTTTTATACTTTTGTGTGTGACCATCGTAAAATACATTTGAGCATTTCGTGAATCTGTTGCCAACTCGCAAAGATCCTGAATTAATTTCATATTTGCCCCTACAGCCATTCCATTTTGGCTTTCTATGAATTTGCTAAACTCGTCAAAAACAATATAAATCCCCTTGTATTTATGCTCTTCTACGAGTTTTTCACTTATACTTTTGTATAAGGGCAACACATCAGATACAACCATCGGATTAAACTCGCTACCTGCTGTGATCTTTGGATAAATGGTTTTGAAAAGTTCCAGAGCTTCCTTTGAATACTTTTTTAAATCCGTCTTGAACCCAGACATACTTATTCCACACATTGAAATTTCTTGCTCAAATACTTCATAAGTATCAAGATAATTTTTTTCCCAGTCATCGATTCTTTCTAATGCAATTGAATAATATGTATCTGGAATCAAATCTAATAATTTTTCGCGCTTTAACGCGTCGTTCAGTCCATATAAAAACGCTTGTTTCAGATCACCCGTAGTATCTGTAATCAATACCGGAAGAAACTTATCCTGACTCCATATCCTCTCAATTTGTTTAGCAGCTGTCTCTCCTATTTCGTCAACTTTTCTTATCTTTTCAATGAGTTTATCGATTACTTCTGTATTCTCTGATGTTCTCTCAAGAGACAGTACAGCAAGAAAGACCAAAAGTAAATGAGATTTTCCTTTGCCATATGGTCCCACCAATAATGTAGCCTGTTCTTTGTTTTCTAATACAGCCTTAGCATATTCACTCATAAGGCTAACAGACGGTTTTGTTGGTATATATCCCAGTACTTTATTCGTCTTATTTAGACTTAAATATAGATTTATCGCCATCTTAAAATTACTATTAAACTCTATAATATTCTTTAACGAATCTATCTTTTCCATGCCATCACCTACTAGCGGTTTTTATAATAGTCTTCCAATATATTTAGTTCCTGCTTTTTTTGCATAAAATAAATCATATCAAGACCAGCCGTTCTGTTAACATGTATATATCCCGCAGCATCTAATCTATCAAAATAATCATTGGCCATTACGCTTGTCAAATTATAAATATTAGCCAATCCATTTTCTCCATAAACCGCTTTTTCAATAGAAACCCCTTCTGAATCTTTTGACATAAGAATCAACTCATACAACACTATCATTTCCGATAAACTCTTCTTGTTAGGGTGATTTTTAATATATTTTCCATCTATATTTTTTATTAATGCCAACTGAGAAAATGGAGAAATACCTTTATCTTCTGGATCTGATTTTTCTTTATTTTTACTGTACATATTAAGCAATACATCCACATCATTACTTAATGATTTTTCAGAAAAATTTTGACCCGCAACATATTTCTTTACTTCTCTTAATAAAATAGCTTCAATCTCGCTTTTTTTCAGTTCATCTGCATCACAATGGTTAAAATACATAAACCAAGTTGTCGCCTCTTCCTTATTTTTAGAAATATAAGAATGCATAATCCACAAAGTAAATGGGTCTTCCAAATACGGATCATATTTAGCAATAAGTTTTCCTCTTTCTGTCAGTTCAACCCCTGACGATCTCTTTTCAATTGTCAGCCCAAAAGCTCTCATCCAATACCTAAGTGATTTAACCATGTTACTTCCGATGCCAAACATGTCTGTTGCATCTTTTCTCAAAAAAACTTCTGGCGCATCGGGAATTATGATAAGCGCCTTGTTAACCCATCCTTCTCTCAAAGCAAACTTTTCATGGCCTTGTAATTTAAATTTAACCTTTTTCACTGCCATACTACAACCTCTTTATACATAATACTTTCCTCATATAACATCCTGCATCGAAATGTCCTACACATTCTGTACATCTCTTACACTTATCGTCATCTATTGAATAAGAAATTTTACCATTCCCATCATCTTTAACATGAATAGCGTCAAACCTACATACACTTTCACATGCCTTACATCCCAAGCACATCTGATATTTTGTAAGCTGGCATTGAACTTTTCCCTCTGCTGCTGACAATGTTCTTGCTTTTGCAATGTGTATATCTTTTATTATCACTTTTAACTTTGTGCCACCAATTCGGCCTTGAAGTATCAATAATACTTTATTAGCCTTATCCACAACAAAAACTTCGCCAAGGCGCTTATTTCCTAATTCCATATTTATATAACCAAACGGCTTAAACAATTCATATAGCTCTTCTGTAATCGGTCTTTGTAAGGCATAGTTGAATGCCCTCTCATCTGTTGCGCATGGCTCGAATGAAACAACCGATGACTGAGCAGCGATAAGCCCATTCCCCCCCTGCCTTGCTTTCCATCCCCCTTCATTCACATATGTTTCCGGATCCGGCTTTCCAACTTGTTTTGCAAAATCCACAAGTATGTCATGCCAATGAGCATACTTGTCATACATATGAATCTTGGCAAGAAATTCCGACCAACCTCCATTATTGGGGCAACACCAGCAACCAACTCGTGTCCATCCGAGCCTATATGCATAATTAAAATCTATCTTTGTGGTTAATATATATAACCAAACATCATAATCAATCCACTCAATAATTGGTGAGACGACAGTTTGTTTCGAAATTTTAGGACTTTCGCTTTCTCTTTCATACTTACTTCTACTCACAGATTCACTATGACGGATACCCTGGAAGCTTAAAATATTACTCTTATCTTTAAATGCAGATGAAATTGTTTTCTGAATTGCTCCGGTCTTAAATACTGTACAGCACCACCGCATAACTCTACTTGGGGGGCCTACTACTTCGCAAAGTCTCTCGAAATTTTTTTCCCTGTTCTTCGCTGTAAGAACTCTAACCCCTTGTGACTCTTCATTTTTGCTAAATCGCTTCTTATATTCAAGCGTATACGGAAATTCCAGTGTTGTATCCCCAAATACATGCAACACTTTGTTTGTCCCCAATGCTCTATTGACAACATGAGAAGTAACTGTAGAATCCTTTCCTCCACTAAACGAGACCATCATATCATCGACTGTATATCGTTCCTTATACTGTTGAACAAAATGAACAGCTTCTTCTGTTATATAGTTATATCTATCGGCGTTTGCTTGAATAAACTTTTCAACAAACTTATCAAAAAATTGATATTCTATTTTCTCAACAAATTGTTCATACTTTTCCTTAATTTGCTTTATCTCTTCAATCGATAATTTGTTTATTTTTGTAATAGGAAGTCTAATCTTTTTCCCATCTACTATATAAACTCCGCTTCCATGCCAAACTGATGAGGCTTGGTATCTTGCAGGATTGTTTTCCAGAATAATGGAAATTAATGCGTTCTCTTCTGGAAAGACAGGGCGTAAATCCGTTGTAACATATTTTCCATCAGTACCACAGATAGGACAAACATTGTCAAAGATAGGTATGTTGCATTTATCACACCAGTAAATTGTAGAAGACATTTTGGTAACACAACCACAGTTAGGCTTTATGCATTTTTCTCCATTCATAGGAACCCTACACTTAGGGCAAATTTTTTCTATCATATACTCTCTAATATCTATTCGCTCATTACCGCATCACAGATATCTCCCATTTTACAATCCAAATATTCACAGGTCAGCAAAATTACAGATATAAACAATTCTAATTCATAACCTTTTGTAGTTTATTTTCATTTCAAATCACAATTGATAAAATCAGGAATTCTGTAAGAACACCTATTAGGCATTTTAACACAGGGCAATATATACGTCAACTACTGCAAAAGATGTAGACAGAATAAACGCATGAATGAACATGTGGATATATTTCAGTAAAAATTGTGCATATTAACGAAGGTATATTTTTCCAACACTCTTTATCTGACATCGAAAATAATGTATACTATGCCTGAAATAAATGAGATTATAGATTAGAAGGTAAATAAAAGAGATGTCAAAGAAAGATACCAGGCTTCAGAGTTTATCAGAAACCATCCATATTCGAGTAGAAGAATTGAGGGGACTAGGGATAAAAGATTTAGACAAGATATTTATGGAAGAGTGTTTCATGCAGGCAGGCCAGTTTACTGACAGCCGACAACAGGCGAAGGTCCGGCATTCCATGAAAGATATTGTCGGGATTGTTTTCTTTGGTGTCCTTGCAGGAAACGATGAATGGACAGATATCGCTGATTATGCAGTAGACGAAAGGGAGACTTTGGAACAATATCTGGAACTGCCTCATGGGATTCCTTCCCATGATACCATCCAAAGGGTGTTCTCCCTCCTGCGTTCGGACGAACTGCAGAGTATGTTGGTAAATATCTTGATACAGATTGTCACTGTGGCCGGGAAAAAGCTGGATGAATATCTTTATAAAAATGATGAACTGGACTGCTATATCAGAGATGTGATTGCAGCGGATGGAAAGGAAACCCACAATACCGGCAAAAAAAACAGCGAAGATCCCACAGAAAGGCGTAACCTCAATGAATTTAATGTGATGTCAACGGAATGGGGGATCAACCTTTCTTCCACCCGGATTGACGAAAAGAGCAATGAAATCCCGGAAATGCAGAAGGTCATGAAACAACTCGACTGCAGAGGCTGTGTGGTGACTGCGGATGCCATGAATACACAGAAGGCAACAGCACAAGCCATCGTAGAAGAGGCACATGGGGATTACTGCCTTGCCTTGAAGGAAAACCAGAAAACCGCATATCTTGAGGTAAAAAAATACTTTGCGCGCGAAGAACTGCTCAAAGAAATTCAGACAAAGGAGGGGCAGTATATCAAGGAAACCGAGGAAAGAACCTACGATATCATCACAAGAGAATACATGATCACAGACGATATCAAGTGGTTCGAAGACAGAACAGGCTGGAAAAAACTGACATCCATAGGGTATGAAAGGAAAACCATTTTCAAAAAGGAGACCGGAGAAGAATGCGTAGAAGAACGGTATTATCTGTGCAGTATCAAGCCAATCGCAGAACTGTTCGCAATCGTCGCGCGTCGGCATTGGCATATCGAAAATGGCCTGCATTGGGTGCTTGATATCGTATTCAAAGAAGATAAGCTCCGTTCAAAAGAGAAAAATGGGATCCACAATCTTGGCCTGATCCGAAGGTTTGTGATGTTCATTATAAAGTTGTTGAAAGTTTACTATCATAGAAGCATGAAGCGGATCCGTAAGAAAATAGGCAGAAACCTGGAAACGGAGATTTCTGTGATCCTTGCAGTCCTGAAAGTATTATACGATAACGACATGCTGGATGCAATTGACGAACTGGCCAAATAAATGGGAAGATAAATCCACTTTACTGTTCGTGCGTTTATTCTGATTTTTATAGCTATTCATCTTGTAATCCCCTTTTCCCCATGCTATAATAAATCTGGTCGTTCTGATTACTAAGGGCATCTTCACAGAAAGCTGCATCTGCGTAAAAAGGCGTACAAGATCAGCTGATAATTTCCATGATCCATTCAGATATTCCGCATATCTTTTTGAAGCTTCAGGTTATTTTGCAGCCTGTTGCCCTAAAGCGGTGTATTATTTTATCAGACAAATCTGCGCCCGGAACGAGGGCGCTTTTTTATTTTCCCAGAAATGAACCACGGTTCAAAACCGCAGTCTGAGGGATCTGTCCCTCATTCCATCCAGCCATGGAAATGGGACCTTTTGGCAATCAGATTATCACTTGAAGAAGGAGGCTTTTATGGAAACCAGGATCGCTTTGATCGGCATTGTACTGAACAGCACGGAATCCGTAGATGAGCTGAATCACCTGCTGAGTGAATACGGCAGCTTCATCATCGGACGTATGGGAATCCCCTACCGGGAAAAGAACCTGTCCATCATCAGCATCGCCATGGATGCCCCGGCAGACGCCATCAGCGCGCTGTCCGGAAAGCTGGGCATGCTTCCGGGCGTCAGTACCAAAACAATTTACGCAAAAAACAAATAATCTATGTAGTCTGGCTTAGATGTCAGACGCACATTCAGCCATATCCATTTGGCTCACAAAATCAAAAAAACCAGGGAGGAACACAAACCATGTATGACGCAGCATCAAAATGTGCGGATGATTTTATCAACCACGAGGAAATTCTGGACACACTTGCCTACGCGGACGAGAACAAGGAGAACGCAGAGCTGATCGACGCTCTGATCGAGAAGGCGAAGCTCAGAAAGGGCCTTTCGCACCGGGAAGCATCGGTGCTGCTTGCCTGTCAGATCCAGGAAAAAAATGAAGAGATCTTCAAGCTGGCGGAGCAGATCAAAAAGGATTTTTACGGCAACCGGATCGTCATGTTCGCTCCTCTGTATCTGTCCAACTACTGCATCAACAGCTGTACCTACTGCCCCTATCATATTAAAAACAAGCACATTGCCCGCAAAAAGCTGACCCAGGAGGAGATCCGCCGGGAGGTCATCGCGCTGCAGGATATGGGCCACAAGCGTCTTGCCCTGGAAGCAGGGGAGGATCCGGTACATAATACGATGGAATACTATCTGGAATGCATCAATACGATCTACGGCATCAAGCACAAGAACGGCGCCATCCGCCGCGTCAATATCAATATCGCCGCGACTACCGTAGACAATTACCGTCTGTTAAAGGAGGCAGGGATCGGTACGTATATCCTGTTCCAGGAAACCTATCACAAGGAGAGCTATCTTGAGCTCCACCCCGCGGGGCCGAAGCACGACTACAATTATCACACGGAAGCCATGGACCGCGCCATGGAGGGCGGTATTGATGATGTTGGTCTGGGCGTGCTCTTTGGACTGGATAAGTACCGCTACGAATTTGCCGGGCTCCTCATGCACGCAGAACATCTGGAAGCCGCCTTCGGCGTGGGACCCCATACGATCAGCGTACCTCGGCTGAAACGCGCGGACGATATCGATCCCGGCCAGTTCGACAACGGCATTGACGACGATATCTTTGCCAAGCTGGTTGCCTGCATTCGGATTTCCGTACCTTACACCGGAATGATCATTTCCACAAGGGAAAACCAGACCACCCGGGAACGTGTCCTGCACCTGGGCATCTCACAGATCAGCGGCGGTTCCCGCACCAGCGTGGGCGGTTATTATGAGCCGGAACCCGAGGATGAAAAATCCGAGCAGTTCGATGTCAGCGATACCCGTTCCCTGGATGAAGTGGTGCGCTGGCTGATGGAAATGGATTATATCCCCAGCTTCTGCACTGCCTGCTACCGAGAAGGCCGTACCGGAGACCGTTTTATGTCCCTGTGTAAGAGCGGTCAGATCCAGAACTGCTGCCATCCCAATGCACTGATGACGCTCAAGGAATATCTGATGGACTATGCTTCACCGGAAACAAAGGCCATCGGGGATAAGCTGATCGACCGCGAGGTGCTCAATGTGCCCAATGAAAAGGCACGGGCTGTTGTCATGGAAAACCTGCGTTATATCGAGCAGGATAACCGGAGAGATTTCCGTTTTTAATGCCAGCGCATTCGGAAAGGCCGTCAGTACAGCATTGTGTAATCAACAGTGAATGCTGTACTGGCGGCACGCTTTCTAAATTTTTTTAATGGAGGGAATATTCTATGAGTTTAAATGCCGCACCGTCCTCAGACCGCATTCACATCGGGATCTTCGGAAAACGAAATGCGGGGAAATCCAGCCTGATCAATGCCGTCACCAGCCAGAACCTTGCCATTGTTTCTGATATAAAGGGCACCACCACCGATCCGGTACAGAAGGCTATGGAGCTGCTGCCTCTTGGGCCGGTAGTGATGATCGATACCCCGGGGCTGGATGACGAAGGGGAGCTGGGTGCTCTGCGCATCCGAAAAGCGTACCAGGTTCTCAACAAGACGGATATTGCCGTTCTGGTCGTTGACAGCTCCGAGGGGATGACCCGGGAGGATGAACGGATTCTGGAAAAGGTCCGGGAAAAGAAAATCCCTTATGTTATCGCCTTCAACAAATCTGACCTGACAATCCGGCATTCACGCGGATCAGAAATCGCTGCCCCGATTGTTGATTCCATAGATGAATCACACTGTATCTCCGTCAGCGCCCTGACCGGAGAACATATCTGGGAATTGAAGGAACTGATCGCAAAGCAGGCTCCCACTGCCGAAACCCAAAAGCACATCACGGCGGATCTGATCCATCCGGGTGATTTTGTCGTTTTGGTCATCCCCATCGACAGCTCCGCTCCGAAGGGAAGGCTGATCCTGCCCCAGCAGCAGACCATCCGTGATATCCTGGAAGCAGGCGGCGCTGCCGTCGCGGTAAAGGATACCGAGCTGCAGGATACCCTTGCCCGGCTGGGTACGAAGCCGGCGCTGGTCATCACCGACAGCCAGGCATTCCAGAAGGTGTCCGTCCTTGTCCCCCCAGACATCCCGCTGACCTCCTTCTCCATCCTGTTTGCAAGGTACAAAGGAAATCTGGACACGGTGGTACAGGGAGCCAGAACACTGGATCTGCTGCGGGACGGGGACACGGTCCTGATCTCCGAGGGCTGCACCCATCATCGCCAGTGCGAGGATATCGGAACCGTCAAGCTGCCCGGATGGATCCGGAAGTATACCGGAAAGGAGCTCCATTTTGAATTTACAAGCGGGATCGAATTTCCCGATGACCTGAGCAGATACAGGCTGATCATCCACTGCGGCGGCTGTACCTTAAACGAACGGGAAATGAAGTACCGCCTGCAGTGTGCCTGCGACCAGAACGTCCCCATCACCAATTACGGCACGGCGATCGCACATATGAACGGAATCCTCAGCCGAAGCATCGCTCCGCTGCAATAAAATCCATTTAAGACTAATTCAAGGGACATATTGCTCCATCACTTCCTGCAATACGTCCCTTTTCTATTTCAAATTACCGCTGTTTCTTATTCCTTCCCATTAAAGCAATACGTACACAGCTTGCAGGGTGACAGTCCGATGGATGCGATCAGATCATCCAGCCTGTGATACCGCAGTGTCGTGAAGTTCTGCTGCTTCCGGATCTCTTCCAGCATTTCCTCATATCTCGCGCTGCACGGATCCGAATACTCGGAGAGCACCTCCGGAGTGACTTCCTCCTCCCGTTCCTGGATCACCCGTCTTGTGATCAGATCCAGATCCGACTTGGAGCGTGAAAAATTCAGATACTTGCATCCGTACAGCAGCGGCGGGCACGCCGGGCGGACATGAACCTCCTTTGCCCCGCTCCGGTATAAAAATTCCGTGGTTTCCCGAAGCTGGGTTCCCCGCACGATAGAGTCGTCGATCAGAAGCAGCTTTTTCCCCTTGATCAGCTCCTGCACGGGGATCAGCTTCATCCGGGCGATCAGATCTCTCTGGCTCTGGTTCGCAGGCATAAAGGATCTGGGCCAGGTAGGTGTGTACTTGATAAATGGCCTTGCATACGGAATCCCGGATTCGTTGGCATACCCGATGGCATGCGCGATCCCCGAATCCGGCACACCGGCAACGATATCCGGGGATACGGAATCACTGTCCCGCTTTGCCAGCATGCTCCCGCAGGTATAACGCATCTCCTCCACATTCACTCCTTCGTAGGATGAGGTCGGATATCCGTAATACACCCACAGGAAGGAGCACATCTTCATCTCCGTACCCGGAGCGCCGACGGTCTCCACACTCTCCGGTGTCACGAAAACAATCTCTGCCGGCTGCAATTCCTTATAATGCTCAAAGCCCAGGTTGATATACGCAAAATTTTCAAATGAAATACAGTAGCCGTCTTCCCGTTTTCCAAGGACTACAGGGGTACGTCCATACCGGTCTCTCGCCGCATAGATCCCATCCTTTGTCATCAGCAGGATGGTCATGGATCCGTCCACAAGCTCCTGCACATAGCGGATCCCTTCTACAAGCGTATCGGACTTGCAGATCAGGGAAGCGATCAGCTCTGTCGCATTGATCTGTCCGCCGCTCATCTCCTGAAAATGAGAACGCCCCGCGTCATAGGTTTCTCTCAGCAGCTCTTCCAGATTGTTCACCTTGCCGACCGTTGTGATCGCAAAGCTGCCCAGATGGGACTGGATCAGAAGCGGCTGGGGCTCATAGTCAGAAATACACCCGATCCCCAGATGCCCGTCCAGCTCCTCCGCATCCTTTTCAAACTTTGTCCGAAACGGAGAATTTTCGATATTATGGATCGCTCTCTGAAATCCTTCCTTCCCATACATCGCCATTCCGCCGCGCCGTGTGCCAAGGTGAGAATGATAGTCTACCCCGTAAAACAATTCCAAAGTACAGTTTTTCTTTGAAGCAACACCAAAAAATCCACCCATATGTCTGTCTCCTTTTTTGTCAGTCGTTACAGATCACCGAATGACCAGTTCTCTGCAACTGTCAGCCGTGTGAAATTCATACACAGTTTAGCACGAAATGCTTCCAAAGTCAAAACCTGTCCAACTGTACGGTTGCAATCCGAAATCTCAGTTTTATGCAATTTATTGCAATAAAACTGAGATTTCGGATTAGCAACCTACTCATAAATGAGCAAAAAAGCGACTGCGTTAGCAGACGTTAGCGTGCGTAAGCACGGTTTTTGCGAATGGATGAGTAGGTTGGAGGCTCTTTAGAGCATCCAACCGTACAGTTGGAAACCTGTTACAGCATCAGTCCCCGATACCGGTTAAAGCAGGCAAAGATCTCCTGTCTTCTAGGCATGGCCAGACACGCCACATTGGACGGGCTCTCACACAGGCCGGCCAGCCCACTTTTGCGGATCTTTTCCTCCAGCTTGTCCACCACATCCTGCACCGGAGTCGTACCGCCGAAGAAGTTCTTCTCCGCATACCGCACACAGTATCCCAGAGCCGTCACCTGCTCGCTGTCCGTAATCTGCTCCACATAGCGCAGGTCAATGCTTTCCCGGTTGATCTGCACGCCCTCGCGCCCCATAGTCTTCATCTTAATCCGGTCATTTCCCCGGTAAGCCCTGTTCTGGCTCGGACACCTTCGGAATACCGGCTTTTGGGCAGGCTCCTCCAGTCCGCTCAATGCCGGAAAATTCTCCGCTTCTTTTTTGGCTTCCGCCGTAATCTCCCTGGGTACATACCGGTCCATCTGAACGATCGTATCCGCAATGTGGAAATACGCCCCCGAGCTGCCCGCTACGATTACAGTAGAGATCCCATAGCGTTCATACAGCTCCCGGATCCTGTCAATAAAAGGCGTGATCGGTTCCATATCCCGGTGGATCACCCGCTGCATCAGTTCATCCCGGATCATAAAATTAGTGGCGCTGGTGTCCTCATCAATCAGCAGAGCCTTTGCTCCCGCCTCCATCGCTTCCACCACATTGGCCGCTTGGGATGTACTTCCGCTGGCATCCTCGGTATAGAATCCGCAGGTGTCCTTTCCATTAGGCAGGTCATTGATAAACATGGAAATGTCCGTCTTTTTGATGCTCCGTCCGTCCTCCGCGCGGATTTTGACCGCGGATGCGTCGGTGATCACATACTCCCGGCCGTCCCCCGCAATGTGATCATAGACCCCCAGCTCCAGCGCCTTCAGAAGGGTCGATTTACCGTGATATCCGCCCCCCACGATCAAAGTGATCCCCTTGCGGATCCCCATTCCGGTGAGAGTTCCCTTATGCGGAAGCTCCATGGTCACTTCCAGCTCCTTCGGGGAACGAAACGACACCGCCCCTTTCATGGGACGCGGCGAGATACCGGATTCTCTGGGAAGGATAGAACCATTCGCTACAAAGGCGGTCAGTCCCTGTACCTCAAGCTGTCCCCGGATATACTCCTGATCCTCCGCCAGATCAATGGCCCCACGCACCTTCTTCTTATCACAGGTTCTGTAGTACAGCGATCTCTCCACGCAGTCCGGCAGGAAATCAAACAGGATCTTTTCCAGTTCCCGCGCGTTAATGGTCCGCCCATTGGCTGGGAATCCGATCTCCAGGCGCACCACGATATCTCCTGTCTTTGCGTCCATATGGAAAGCCGTCCGCTCCAGAATCTCCTGTCCGCATCTGCTGATGGAGATCAGTCCGCTCTTTCCGGAGCCTTTGGCCTTAAATGCGTAGCTCTCCGCCGCACGGTGAAACTGTCGGGTCAGGTAATCCTGCAGCGCCGTCCTCTGGCAGTCTCCGCAATACAGTTCCTTCGGGAAGCCTGCGATCCCGCCCTTCATATGCACACTCACCTTTGACGGCGACGCGAAAGGATCTCCCTGTACATGGTCGATGGAAAGCACATACCCCTGAAACTGGTATGTGCCCTTCGTGTCCTTATACGCCGGATATCCCTTATGGTCAATCCTGTGCAGTAGATTTCTCAATTCTGTTGATGTTCCCACGTTTTATTTCCTCCTGAATCTGTGTATTGCAGGTCTCAGATGGTTACTGTTCACACGGCGTCGCGCGCCCTGCCGCACGGCGTCCGGCCAATAAAGTAACATTTGCCATAATATCCAGCCTCTCGCCGAAGGCGACTTAAAATAGGCTGGATACTGTTACTGGAACGCCCAAAGGGTGTGAACAGTAACCTCAGATGATCTCCTGCATTTTCTCCACTTCCTGCCGGTCCTCGGCACTGAAATTCTTCTCAAATTCCGCTTTCTGCCTCTTAGCCTCTTCCTGCGCCGGAACCCAGCCGGGAGCCTCCTCCGGGCAGATCCCATACTTCTCAAATACAGGCAGCAGTCTCTTCATTCTCGTTTCAAACGAAGGATACCCGGGTCTGTCCTGTCCCCGCCAGCCGACCTCCGCAGAAGCCGCAAACCTGGGCCAGCAGAGAGTTTCCAGTCTTTTTTCATTCCGGACATGCTCCGTCCAGATCAGACATTCTGTTCCCAGGATCCGATCTTTTGCCTTTGTCAGTCCTGCCGGACATTCTTCCAGCTCATAGACATCCCGAAGCGATGTGATCCCATACGGATAGTCGCAGTAACAGTTCTTCACAATGGATATAACGGCCTTCCCGCCCCGTTCCATATGCTGTTCCAAGCGGTTCTCCTTATCCTCCGTCCAGAGCTGCACGATGGTATCCGGGTCAAGATTGCCCCCGTATGCGGCCTCATTCCATACGATCACGGTACGGCCCTTCGCTTTCAGATACGCAGTGATCCGGTTTTCCATATATCCCTGCAGCTGCTGCAGGTTCTCAAGCCCTTCCTCCTCCATCCGCTTCCGGCACAAGGGGCAGCTGCTCCAGTATTCCTTGGGCGCCTCATCCCCGCCGATATGAAAATATTTCCCCGGAAATAGTTCCAGAAGGTCATCAAGAAGCTGCTCGATAAACACAAAAGTCTCTTCCTTCCCCGCGCACAGGATATCTCGGAAAATCCCTGCCCGCGTCTCCACCAGAATCTGCTCCCCCCGGCAGCCGTACTGGGGATAGGCCGCCAGCACCGCAGTCACATGTCCGGGCATATCTACCTCCGGGATCACTTCCACGCCCAGCTCTCCGCAGTAAGCCACGATCTCCCTGACCTGTTCTCTTGTATAATACCGGTCCTCGGTCTCGTCCGAATCATAATTCCCCATATGGTCCCCCCTGCGCGCCGCGCCAATCTCATGCAACAGAGGAAACTTCCTGCATTCTATACGCCAGCCCTGGTCATCCGAAAAATGCCAGTGAAATTTGTTTAATTTAAAATGTGCCGACATCCGGATCATTTTCTTCAATTCGTCCGCCGGAATAAAATGTCGGGCGCAGTCGATATGAAATGCCCTCCACGAATATGCCGGGCAGTCCTCCACCGTCAGGCAGGGCAGGGTATCCCCGCACTGCAACCGGATCTGCTCCAGCGTTGACTTGGCATACAGGCATGCTTTTTCACTCCCGCCCGCAATCCATATGCCGTCCTTTTTCAGCTGCAGACAATATTCCTCTTCCCCCATATCAGGATCTGTTTTCTTTTCCCGGATCACAGGATCCGCATTGCCTTCCTCACCTGCCAGGATTTTCTTTGGTTCCGGTATGATTGCAATCCGCGCCATAATACCTCCTTCTGCTTTTACAGCAAAAGCCAGGTATCATCCTGGCTCTTGAATACCAACGTATGTGGAAAGACTGCCGATGGCAGGCCTTCTGTATTATTCTCTCTCCCGCCACTGTTCCTTGCCCCCGTCGGACCATACGACCATATTCCTGCCGGATTTTTTTGCGGTATACAGCATGGAATCCGCAATCTTCAGATATGTATCATATACATCCCCGTTCTTCGGGACAACGGTGACTCCGCCCACACTGACCGTAATCCATCGGAATACCGGGGAATTGTGCGGTATATGCAGGTTTTCGATAGCCTGCCGGATCATTTTCAGATATTCATAAGAAGACTGGGCGTCATTGCCTACCAGGATCGCGACAAACTCTTCCCCGCCGTAACGTCCCACAAAGTCCGTTGCACGATGCAGGAAGGAGGATGCGGTCTTTGCTACATTGGTCAAAACCTTATCGCCCGCCGGATGGCCGAAGCTGTCGTTATAAATCTTAAACTTATCTATATCGAAGATACAGACTGAAAACGGGATCTCGAGACGCAGAGCCTCCCGCCACTTCATACGCCATTCCTCCTCGTAGCGCCTTCTGTTCGCGATTCCGGTCAGTTCATCGACCATGGCCAGCTTTTTATAGTGCATCTGCCTGTCAAATGACCGAAGCTGCGCATTGATCCTTGCCTTCAGAATTGCGGGAACCACCGGTTTTGTGATATAGTCTACCGCTCCCAGAGTCAGCGCCTCTTCCTCATGCTGTATATCGGCAAGGCCTGTCACTACAATGATCGGAATATACCTGGTCAGTATCATGTCCTGAAGCTTTTTCAGCAGTGTAAATCCATCCATATCCGGCATAATGATATCCATAAGGATCAAGGAATACTTTCCGGACATGGCCTTTTCAAGTCCGCTTTCAGCATCATGGCATACAGTCACATCATAGTCCGTTTCCAGAATTGCTTTTAAAGAATCGCCCACTACAATACTATCATCTATTAACAATATCTTGTCCATGATTACTTCCTTTCTGAGGCGGGGTGAGGCATGGAACCTGCCCACAGTTATATGATACCGTCTCTCTCCACTCTCTGTAGCATATCACAAAATCGGACGAGAATCAATCAATTCCCGCCCTTTCCTTGTGGGAGTCTCCCCTAATCAAAGTCGAACTTTTCATACCTCTTATGCATTGCCTTATATCGGATCCGAACCGTCTCATTTCCCGCGAGTACGTCCTGCTCCGTCCCGGTAAACTGGCAGCGCAGGCAGTAATATTCCTCTTTTTCCTTATCATAAAACATATCGATATCCAGATCTCTCATGAAGCAGGACGGGCACCGGTAGTTTAATCTGCCTTTTCCAGATTGAGCCATGTCGCGTATACCTCCCTTTCTGAAATCTTTTTCTTATACTCCAGAGTAAACATCGGAGAAAATGCATAGCCCTCCCGGATATATCCCTCTCCGCCGCCGCTCTGCGTCATGGAAACCTTCGTCTCAATGGCAGGGATCACTGCGGATACCGCTTCCGCATTGTCCAGACTTTCCTCTCTGCACTTGTATTCATAGACAATGCTCTTCTCCTCGCTGCCCTCACATTTCAGAAGGATGCCGCTCATGTCCTCCGGATATTCCGTTGTTCCATAGCATGCTACCATGTATTCAATCAGCTCCGCTTCCGCGCCGGGATCGCTCATCTCCAGGATCGTTCTCTCAATCTTAACAGAGCCGGCCCCCTCCTCAAAATACTCCTTTGTCTGAAGCTTCACGGTCAGATCCGCAAACTCAATGGTCACCGGATCCAGCGTCAGGATCCGTGTCCTTCCCTCCTGTGAAAAATGCGCTTTCGTACGACACAGGCACAGGTCCACCTCTTCCCCGTTATGGCAGAGCTTGGCGCTCCGGATGGTTCCTTCCCCTGCATAGTGTGTAAAATAACCTGCCCGATATTTTTCCTGGATCAAAAACGGATAGGACGCATCCTGCACATGCTTCGTACCGATGCCCACCTCCCATCTCAGCTTGGCGGCATAAGGACGCAGATCAAAGATCGCGCCGCCCTGGTCCATATTCACTCCGGCCCGCATATAAGGATCCGTATACCAGAACACCTGCTTGTCTGAACCGTAAAGGATATCGCGCCAGAGGGCGCATTCCGGCTCGGTGTACGTCTTCTTCCGCCGGTAATAATCCGCAAATTCCGACATGGTCATGTCTATGAGCTTTCCCTCTTTCTTAAGATCTCCATAATATCTGCATCCGTCGGAATAGGATTTGAGCAGCAGCTCGTAAGGCGCCTCCCAGCGGCCCATCTTGTTCATCCAGCCGGGACCTACAAACATCATATTGTACGCGTAGCCGTTGTTGTACTTTTCCTGGGCGCGGTACTGATCGATCAGGTTATACAGGTACGGATACTCCCAGGTCTTGGAATCATAGATCATGCCCCGCAGTACATTCTGCGGATGCGTCCCGAAGTTGGAGCCGTTTCCGTCATAGCAGGCCAGCAAATCCCTTGACAAATGCGGAATCGCAACGATCCC
Organism: Schaedlerella sp.; assembly: GCF_056796775.1. Taxonomy (NCBI): domain Bacteria; kingdom Bacillati; phylum Bacillota; class Clostridia; order Lachnospirales; family Lachnospiraceae; genus Schaedlerella; species Schaedlerella sp. The sequence goes on along the minus strand of NZ_JBQIKP010000006.1, from coordinate 117,979 downwards.
GCTGTCCTCTGCCTCATCTGCCGCAGGAGCATGGGTATTCTGTTTGGAAGGGATCCAGGGTGCCCATGGGCCGCCGTCAAACAGCGTATACCAGGAATTGTTGCAGGTGTGATATGCCTTCGGCCCTTCCTCCCAGCAGGTGGCAACGGCACACTTCACAGAAGGGTAGGCTTCCTTGATGTAATTGGTCAGGTCCGCATCCATATAGTAAGAGCCTGTAGATTCCGGATAAAAACCAAAGGTTTCATAGAATTTGCCGAACACATCATTGACGATCTTCTTTTTGTCTTCCATGGAAAACATCCAGATACAGAAATCCTTTGTATGGTATTTCTCACGGAATTGCTCGCAGGGCAGTCCAAGAAGAGACAGAGCGATCTCATCCCCGTATTTCTCATGATCGTCCTTTGCGATCTGCACCGCCTCCGCATTGAACAGGGAAGCATAGGTCATATGGATCGTGACCTTCAAACCATTTTCGTGGGCCAGCCTCTGCTGTGTCCGGAAAATGTCCAGAGATTCCGTCAGAAGCTTCTTATTTCCGATGTCCTCCTCCTTGCCATGCCCGGTCACCGTGGCGGAATACTCCGGCACCATTTCCGGACGATGGATCACATTTAAAATAAAGTCACTCATTTTTTACTCCTTTCTGCGTTGATAAAAAAGAGTTTCGCAAGCGAAACTCTTTTTTCCAAAATTTCTTCTAGCTGCGCGGCTGCGTTAGCAGACGTAAGAGTGCGTCAGCACGATTTTTGCGAATGGATACGTGGGTTGGAATTTCTTTTATTTCACCGCACCGGTAATACCTTCTGCAAACTGCTTCTGCAGGATGAAGAATACAAGCATGGTCGGAATTGAGCAGAACAATACGCCCATCATGATCATACCGTAATCAATCTTGTATCCGCCGATGGTATTGGCGATCAACATAACCATGTTCAGGGACTTTCCGTCTGTCATGATTACCTTCGGCCACAGATATGCATTCCATGCATTCATGAATGTGATAACAGCCGCTGCCGCATAGGTCGACCTCATAGTCGGAAAGAACATACGGAAGAAGATCTGTACCTCATTCAGTCCGTCGATCCGGGCCGCTTCAATGATGTCGATCGGGAATGCTCTTGCATTCTGGCGGAACATCATGATCATAAACGGCGTCGAGATCATCGGAAGGAAGAAACCAGCCATTGTATTCAGCAATTTTGCCGAACTGAACATCTGGAACAATGGGATCATGGTCGCTACCTGAGGAACCATCATTGCCAGAAGCAGGATCGAGAACAGTTTGTCTTTCCATTTGTCATGATAAATCTCAAAACCATAGCCGGCCAGTGAACAGATAAACAGACAGATCACTGTCACCGAGATCGCGTACAGGAAGGAATTGCCCATTGCCCGGGCCAGCGGCTGCTGCGCAACCAGGTTCCGGAAATTCTCCGCCGCAAAGCTGCCGGGAAGGAGACGTCCCTTTGAGATATCAATATAGTTATTCGTTGCCGCAGAGATCATCCATAAAAACGGAAATACAGAGATGATCGAAAAAATCGTCAAAAATATGTAAGTAGGAATCAGCCTGCGCTGGATCATTGATCTGTTCTTTTTTTCAGTCACGTGTATCACCTACTTTCAGATTGATAAATGCAAGGATTGCAACAATGATAAATACAAAGAATGCCATAGCGCTTCCGTAGCCAAAGTTCGGAGCACGCAGGAAACATGTATTGTAAATATAGTGTGACATTGTGATCGTAGCATTTGCCGGTCCGCCGTTGGTCAGGTTGACTGACTCGTCGAACAACTGCAGCGTACCGTTGATGGACATGATAAATGTCATGATAATCGTCGGTTTCAGCAGCGGTACGGTAATGCCCCAGAATGTCTTCCAGCCGTTGGCGCCGTCAATCTTTGCGGCCTCATATACGGAATATTCAATATTCTGCAGTCCTGCCAGATAGAATACCATGTTGTATCCTGTCCATCTCCAGATCAGGGCCAAGATGATAACCATCTTTGCCGTCCCGGCATTTCCCAGGAAATTGTACCCCTCTTTAAAAATCCCAAGTGCCACCAGCGCATTATTCACAAGACCATCCTGTGCAAACAGGAATCTGAAAATAATTGCATAGGAAACCAGTGATGTTGCACAAGGCAAAAATACACAGGTACGGAAAAGCCCTTTAAATTTCAAGTCGCGGTTATTCAAGAGCTGTGCCAGAAGGATCGCAAGCACCAGCATGATCGGCACCTGAACTGCCAGATAGAAAAATGTGTTGGTTACAGAGCGAAGGAATACTCTGTCTTCAAACATACGCGCATAATTGGATATTCCTGTAAACGTGTAGTTCGTGCCTCTTCCTGTCTGTAAGGAAAGGAGAAATGCCCTGACCATCGGATAAAAACTCATAACTACGATCATCAGCGTTGCCGGAGTCAAAAACGCCCAGCCGGCAGCTTTCTGCTTTGCAAGTAAGCTCATACCTTTTTTCTTAGAATCCACTAAAAGACCCCCTTTACTTGTCAATTTACTGCATTTTGAGACGCAAAAAGGGGAACCGCCAGGGCGGTCCCCCCGCATAGTAGCTTGACTTATCTGTTCGGTTTCCTTACAGATACAGCCTGACTTATGATTTATTGATAGTAGAATTCAGCGTCTGCCTGTGCCTGCTCTAAGACTGCATCCTTCTCTCCTCCGCCGGACATGATATCCTGAATTGCGGTAGAGACAACTTCACGTACGTCATAGTAGTAAGCACTTGTATTGTTGGAAGGTGTCTTCTCTGCAAAATCTACAACCGTTGCAAAGATCGGCTGGTCACTCCAGAATTCCTGCGGAGCCTGATAAGCTTCGGAATCGCCTGCCGGTCCCCATGTACTGATTGCGCCTGTGGTCGGAAGAATGTTCTCATACAGCGTTACGCTTCCTGCAAATGTCTTTGCCATGAAGTCAAATGCAAGGTCTGTATTCTGGCAGTTAGAGCTGATATACCAAGAAGATCCGCCGTTGTTGGAGTAGTTTGTAGCGCCTTCTGTTTTCATCAGCTTCGGCATATTTGTGATCGCCCAGTTACCGGACGTATCTTCCATACCCATGATGGTTGCCATGATCCAGTTACCATTGATGGTGCCTGCGCACTGCTCGTTTGTAATGGAGGATACGTACTCATCCCACTCATTTACTTCGTAAAAGATGCCTTCTTTTACCATTTCCTGGTAGATGTCGATACATTCATTCAGCGCATCGTTGCCAACCAGGTTCGGAGTTCCGTCTTCGTTGAACAGAGAAGCGCCTGCTGACTGAAGCATCATCATGATGATATCCTGGCTGTTCGCCTGTCCGGAGAGCATGTACTTACCGGTCTTTTCCTTTACAGCCTTACCGATCTCGATAAACTTATCCCAGTCGATATCTGTCAGATCATCAATCGTATATCCGGCTTCGTCAAGAATGTCTGTACGGTAGCAGGAAATCACGGCGCCGTTATCAAACGGAACTCCGTAGTTCTTGCCTTCTACAGTTGAATATGCAAGCTTACCTTCTGCAAACCCGGAAAAGTCGATTCCGCTGTCTGTCAGATCTGTAAATGCTTCCGGATAGAAGGATACAAACTTCTGGTAAGAATTGTCCTGCATCAGGATAATATCTGCCATCGTGCCGAAGTCGCCGGACTCCGCGCATGTCTGAAGCTTGGTCTCGCAGTCATCGGACAGAGTCTCAATTACTTCAAGCTCAAAATCCGGATCAACTTCTGCCTTATAGATCTCTCCAGCTTCTTTGATCGCAGGGATGTTGAACGCAGGATCCCAGGTCCATACGGTCAGCTTATGTCCGCCCTCGGAACCGCCGCCTGAACTCTCATCTGACTCTGCCGTGCTCTCGGAGCCGCTGCCGCTGTCACTGCCGCTTCCGCTGTCGCCGCCTCCGCATGCTGCCAGAGATACTACCATCACACCTGCGAGCAATACTGAAAGTAACTTTTTCTTCATATACATTGTCCTCCTTTTTTCACCATCTAAAAAGCTCTCACTCTTTGTCCGGTTTGTTATGATAAGATTGTACCAAATGCATTTTTCTCATAGTATGCAAATTCGCCCTAAAACTGTGCATTTTCAACTGCATTTGTTATTTATGCACTACTGCGAATTTTGTCAAGAGTCTTTTTTGTGGAATATCACAATATAGAAGGTTAAAAAGTGGAATCAAGCGGACATAAACTGGTTATATTTCCCTGAAATTCTCCGTTTTCTTCTGATTTCCATATATAAAGAACTTTGAATATATGCACAGAAATGCTGAAATAATCGTAGTCGCCCCCACCCGTAAAGCGGGTGGCTCGGACGCAGGCTATAAGCCCGCACTACTTGGCTGCGCCTCAAGACGCTGGCTTCTATTTTACTTGTGGGAATGGTTCCTCACATCCCATTCCCACCGTTCCATAACAGGCCGAGAACTGACGGTATCTGTTTTTACTGAAGCGCCATTGCCGCATAAAAGCCTTCCCTGATCGCATTGCCGGCTTTTGCCACCTTCTGGCAGTCCCCGATCAGAGTCGTTTTCAGCGGATATCTGTCCGCGATTGCTTCTGCTACAGCAGAATTTGGCTTCTGTCCAAAAGCGGTAATGATTGCTTCCGCAGGAATCACCTCCGTCGTTTTATCCGCTTTTTCCACTTTTACGCCGTCTGCTTCAATCCCCACTGCCTTCGTATTGGTCAGGATCTTCACCTTATATTCTGCCAACATCCGGTCGAGACTGATCTTATTGATCATCATCACGTCTCTCGCACAGGCATCCATCATTTCCAGGATCGTCACTTCTTTTCCGTCCATCGCAAGCTCCAGAGCCGCGTCACAGCCGGATAGTCCGCCGCCGCATACTACCACCTTCTGCGCCTCTACCCCTTTCCTGTGCGCATCTGTCACGTCAGCGACCCGCGGATCATCCATTCCGCTGATATTTGGGACAAACGGCACCGAACCTGCTGCCACAAAGATTTCATCTGCCGCGGCAAGCTCCGGACTTTCCGGCGTGATCTTCGTATTAAGCCTGATCTCCACACCAAGCTTGTCAAGCTGGACACCATACCATGTGATCAGTTCACGGATCCTCTTCTTAAAAGGCGCAGTGGCAATCGCGCCGAAGGTTCCTCCGATCCGGTCAGCTGCTTCATATACAGTAACCTTACAACCGCGGAGCGCCGCTACCCTTGCCGCCTCCAGACCGCCCGGGCCGGCTCCGATAACGGCAATATTCTTGCTCTCCGGCAGTTTTTCAATCTGTGTCGTGCCTTCCTGGCATACCTGGATATTCACGGTACAGGACAGCTGGGTCAGCCTTCCGAAAATACGTCCGATACATTCCTCATTGCAGATCAGGCAGGGACGGATGTCCTCGCGCCGTCCTTCTTTCAGCTTTTTCGGGAAAAACGGATCTGCGATCAGCTGACGTCCAAAGCTGATGATATCCGCATTTCCTGATTCCAGAAGAGCGGCTGCCGTCTCCATGGAATGATTCCCTGCATTGATGATCGGCACTTTCACATGCTTTCTGGCCTCTTCACAGACATATGCCATACAGCCCTCCCCCGTATATCTTGTCGGGAAAATATAGTCCATCGTCTCATAGCATCCGGAATCAATGTCAAATGCATCTACTCCTGCCTTTTCCAGCAGTTCCAGTATCGGCATGGAATCCTTCAGCGTGCGTCCGCCTTCGTACATATGGTCCAGGGAAATCCGGAACAGAATCGGGAAATCCTGCCCCACTACGCCGCGGATTGATTCTACGATTTCTTTTGCAAAACAGGTCCTGTTCTCCCAGGAGCCGCCGTATTCATCCGTTCTTGTGTTCCACTGCGGAGAGATAAACTGGTCGATCAGGTAACCCGCATGGCCGTGAATCTCCACTGCGTCAAAGCCCGCATTCAGCGCAAACTGAGCACCTGCCGCAAAATCCTTCATGATGTCCTTGATCTCCTCAGTTTCCAGGGGTCTGCAGATCATCTCCGGATTATAGAAGGATGGGTTCGCAGAGGAAGAAATCGGCACACGCTCTCCGATATCCGGCATTCCGTTCCGTCCGGTACCGCAGCTTAGCTGCAGGCCGATCTTCCCGCCCCATCTGTGGATTCTTTCCGTCATAACCGTAGCCTTCGGGATCGCTCTTGTATTGTGCAGAGCAAGTGTCGGGCCGCCCTGCGCTGTTTTTTCATTCAGGAACATGGCGCCGGTCATGATCAGGCCTGCGCCGCCCTTTGCGCGTTCTTCATAGTAGCGGATCCCTTCCTCGCTGTCTGTTCCGTCCTGCATGGGCGTAAAGGTCCCCATTGCCGAAAGCATGATCCTGTTTTTCAGCCGCATATTGTTGATCTTGATCGGCTGTAATAATTTCGTATAATCGCAGCTCATTTCTCGTTCTCCCCTCTGTTCTTAGATTGCTGTCCATCCGCCGTCGCATGTCAAAATGGTACCTGTCACATATGTAGATTCTTTCGCCGCAAGGAACACAATGGAGGAATCCAGCTCCCCTTCTTTTCCGGGCCGGCACATCGGAGTCCGAATACCGATAAACTCGTCCATCGCCTCCATTGCTTCCGGTCCGTTTGCTTCCGACGCAAAGAATCCCGGGCAAAGCGCATTGACCGTCACACCTTTCGTCGCCCATTCCGTAGCCGCCTGGCGGGTCATATTGATCACACCGCCCTTTGCCGATGCATACGCAATAACCGGAAGCTCCTTCAATCCGCCTTTTCCAAGAATGGACGCAATATTGATCACACGTCCATAGCCTTTTTCCAGCATGATTTTTCCGAAATACTTCATGCAGTAGAAAGTTCCGTCCAGATCAAGTGAAAGGACTTTCCTCCACTCTTCATCCGGAAGCTCCTCCAACGGGATGCAGCTGCCGCCGCCCGCATTGTTGACAAGGATATCTACCGTTCCATATTCCGCCACCACTTCCTTCACCGCATTTTCAATCTGCGCCGTATCCGTTACATCGCATGCTACGGAGAGGCATCTGACTCCTAATGCTTTTATCTCTTCCGCCACCGCATCCAGTTTTTCTTTTCTTCTTGCAAGGATTGCAAGGTCTGCCCCCTGGCGTGCCAGCGCCAAAGCAAACTGCCGTCCCAAACCAGCCGATGCTCCTGTTACTACAGCTACATTTCCACTCAGATCAAACATATTCTTATCCTCCTTCTATCCGTCCGCTCCCGTAGATCTACTGTTCAACCACAAAAGCGCTTTTTCTTTGTTAAATGCATTATATGACAATATCACCCGTTTTTCATCGGGTACTATTCCGAAAAAAACGCCCTCATTTTGTGCGTCTGCACAATTTACTGCCTTTTCCATTTTTGTAGATTACGATATTTTTTTAATGTTTCAAATCCATTTTTTATTCAATATGCATCATCCATGAAGCTCAGACAAAATAATTCTAAAAAATTCCCATAAAATAATAATGAATTATCATAAAGTTTATTATATAATAATTTTGCATTTATGTTATTTCTCACAACTCAGCTCATTGCTTCATGGGAATAAAAATCTGCAATTATGAAAACAGAGGGTTAAACGATGGAAAATACAGTTGATTTTTTACGGTTATATGAAGAAATGTTCAAGACGCTGCCATCCGGCGATATCCAGGAATTACTGGATATCTGCTGGGAGATCATAGGCGTTCCGATCCTGGCGGTGGATATTATGTATAATGTGCTGGGAATCTCCCCTCAGACAAAAACCGGGGATTATCAATGGGATTATCTTCTGGAAAACCGGGGGTATGAGACGGATATGATCGTACAGCTTTATGAGGAATGCAGTCCGTCAATGAAAATGAAGCCCCTTACATCGTAGACTGGGGCTCCTGCAAGGGCGCCCCCAAGATCCAGGGTATCATCCGGGTCAATGATATCATTGAAGGCTATGTGACCATGAACTGCAAAGACGCGCCGATCACATCCGACAAAATGAAAGCCATGGAGATCATCCAGAACACCTGTGCTTTTTTCTTTAAGGACCGGGAGTCGGAAAGCAGCATGCGCTATACCTATCTGAAAACACTGACCGGGGAACTCTTTCATCATCGGATCCATTCCAAAAAGCAGCTGGAACTGTGGTTTAAAGACACCGGCATCCGTCTGGAGCCGCCCTATCAAGTCGTTGCGGTCAGCACGGATGAAACCAATGAAAAAAATGTGCTTTCCTACATCCGAAAGTCCATTCGGCAGTTTTTCCCCTGCCAGCTTGCTTTAATCCAGCACAATGTTCTGCTGATCCTGCAGTACAATATGAATATCGCAAAAAATACCGAAGCATCCGAAAAGCAGTTCCATACCATTTTGGAGAAATTCAACGCCCACTGCGGAGTGAGCAATACGTTTGATAATCTGCTGGAGCTGGCAAGCTTTCAGATGCAGGCCGAGGATGCGATGAGACTGGGAAGCCGGTTAAATCCACGATATCGGATTGCCTACTACGAAGATTATTATCTGCCCGCGATCCTGCTTCCCCGCACGGAGCAGATGCCCCGGAGCAATTACCTGTCTCCGGTCATCGCAAACGTACAGGCATATGACAAAGCCCATTCCACGGACTTTCTGCCTACCCTGCAGGTCTATATCAACAGCCTGCGCAGCACGGCGGAAACTGCGGAAAGCCTTCATATCCACCGCAATACGCTTCTGTACCGGCTCAATAAGATTGAAGAGCTGACCGGTGTCTCTCTCGAAGATCCTCATACATTTATGCATCTGATGATCAGTTTTTACATGAGCGAATTGGAGGGCCGATGATAAAAAGCGGTATCAGAAAAAACACAGATTTCCCAGGTAAGGAAACCTGTGTTTTTTTCTTTGATATCGTATATTCCGTCACACCAGAAACACCCGCTCCGGATACAGCCTTTTCAGCGTCTGGAGCATCTCCTCGTCCAGGTCCAGCAGAAGCTTGATTTTTGTTCGGTTTTCTATGGCGATCATCGTAAAATAAGGCGTATCCTCCTCATAGGACGTATAATCATACTTGGGAAGTTTCACCCCGCCTGCGTCCCTGCGGTACTTTGCCACAGCCTCGTGGCGGTTCGGCGCGGTCACCTCCATCTCCGACAGCTCCAGGATATGAGCGGTCTTGCGGTAGCGCTTCCCCAGAATGACATCAATGGTCAGCCTTCCGCTCTCCAGCCGGTATTCGTATTCCTTCTGGCTGTAGACATCATACCCGAAATACAGCGCCACCAGAAGAAATCCCGGAAGCATGAACCCCTGGGAGATCGTTACCCCCAGCAGCAGGATGACCACCGCAAAAATGATCATTACCTTCCGCAGGATTCCTGTCATCGCTTTTGGCTTTCTTTTTACCTGTTTCACAATCGCATAATCATACATCTCTTTTCATCCTCCCTGTCGTATCTTCCTATAACGCTCACACGGCGGAAGCCCCATCTGTCAGCCGCGCGCAGACAGACGTTTTTCCGCTGTCACAGTTTTTTCCCGCTCTCCGCCTTTCTGTACCGGCTCGGGGTCTGTCCCTTGCATTTCTTAAATGCCTTGGAAAAATACAGGTTGTCCTCGTATCCTACGGAATGCGCGATGGCCGTGATCGGCATATCCGTCTCCCGGAGAAGCCTGCACGCCTGCCGGATCCGGTATTCCTCCACATAATCCTTGGGCGATATCTTCAGGATCTTTTGGAACATCCGATACAAATAACTGCGGCAGACCCCGGTATATCCCGCAATATCCTCGATCGTAATGGGATAGGAATAGTGCTCTTCGATATAGCGGACCGCCTGCTCGACACGGCCTGTCTGCAGGTTCTTCTGTTTCGCCTCCGCCGAAGAATTTTCCATCAGCATGGCGATCATGGAATACAGCGCTCCGGTCATGGAAACCGCATCATAAAAGGTATTGCCCTTTGCCTCATACACCTGCCGGATCTTCCGCTCGATCTCACCGCTGATTTCCGCCTGCTCGAGCACAGGGGACTCCTCCGAAAAATCCGTATGGTTCAGAAGGTAAAACGCGTCGGTCCCGGCAAAGCCTACCCAGGTATAGACCCAGGGCTCTTCCTCGTCGGCCCGGTAACATGCTTCCATATTTGGATAGATCAGAAATGTATCTCCTTTTTTCAGATCATAGGTCTTTCCCCTGATCTCAAAATGCCCTTTGCCGCTCAGCACATGGTGGAGCAGATAATGGTCGCGCACCCCCGGCCCCCACTGAAATCCGGGCGTACATTTCTGGCTTCCCACATTGTATACCGAAAGGGAGCTTAACAGTCTGTCCTCCGCATAATAAGAACGAACCTCATCTTCCGTTGGATTTGTCATCTGTCCTCTCCTCCTTTTGTCTGTTACAGTATAACTCTATCCGCTCTGTCAGGCAACATTTTTCCATGCATTTGCAATGATTTTATATTGTATTTCGGTTTACTTTCCAGCATAATGGAGAACATATCGTGTTACTATCATCGGCAGAGCAGCTGCAGGCCGGCAAAAGCTCGGAACCCCGCAGCGCGCAAAGAACGTAATCAGGAGGTATACATCATGTTTGACTACAGCAAAATCAAAGATCCCGAATTTTTTAAGGAAAACGTGGTCCCCGCTCATTCGGACCATGTCTGCTATCCGGACAGGGACCACCTGGACAGGGGTGAGAATCCTTTCCGCTTTTCCCTGAACGGCATCTGGAAGTTTTCTTACGGAAGAAATCTGGACGACACGGTCCAGGGCTTTGAGGCGGATGACTATAACTGCAGAAACTGGGGAGAGATCCGGGTGCCTGCCCATATCCAGATGGAGGGCTACGATGTCCCCGCTTATCTGAACGTGCAGTATCCATGGGACGGCCGGGAGGAGATCCTGCCCGGGGAGATTCCCACCCGGTTCAACCCGACGGCAAGCTATGTAAAGTATTTTACCCTTCCGGAATCCATGAAGGGCATGCCCGTATACATTTCCTTCCAGGGTGTGGAGAGCGGCATGGCGCTCTGGCTGAACGGACAGTATGTGGGCTACAGCGAGGACAGCTTCACCCCTTCGGAATTTGACCTGACCCCCTATGTCCGGGACGGCGAAAACAAGCTGGCCGCGCAGGTCTTCAAGTGGACAAGCAGCAGCTGGACCGAGGATCAGGATTTCTACCGGTTCTCCGGCATTTACCGGGATGTGTATCTCTTTACACGGCCAAAGACGCACATCTGGGATCTGAGCGTCCGTACCCTACTGGACGACAGCTATCAGGCAGGTCGGCTTGTGATCGACGCGCTCAGCTGCGGAAACGGCCGGATTGAGGCAGAGCTCCGGAAGCTTCCGGCCGCTGACGCGCCGGCTTCCCTCTATGCAGCCAACGCGCCAGAAGAGGCACCATTATTCGCCTCCGCCGCATTTGACATGAGGGAGGGGGAAGCGCACCTTTCACTTCCGGTATCCGGCTTCGACCTGTGGAGCGCGGAGGAGCCCAATCTCTATGAGTTGTTCCTGCAGGTCTATGATGAGAACGGACAGCTTGCGGAGGTTCTTTCCGAATATGTGGGCTTCCGCCGATTTGAGATGATCGATCATATCATGTGCCTCAACGGAAAACGGATCGTATTTAAGGGCGTCAACCGCCACGAGTTCAGCTCCAAAGCCGGCCGAGTTCCCCAGGAGGATGAGATCCTGCAGGACATCACCACCATGAAGCTGCACAACATCAACGCCATCCGTACCTGCCACTATCCCGACGATTCCCGGATCTACCGGCTGTGCGACCGCTACGGCCTGTATCTGATCGATGAAAACAATCTGGAGTCCCACGGTTCCTGGGACAGCTACGCACGAGGCAGGGACAGGGATATGAGCCGGATCGTGCCCTGCGACCGGGAGGAATGGAAGGCCATGATGCTGGACCGGGTAAATTCCACTTACCAGAGGGACAAAAACCACCCGTCCATCCTGATCTGGTCCTGCGGAAATGAATCCTTCGGCGGCACCGTGATCCGGGATATGGCAGACAGATTCCGGGAGCTTGACAATACCCGGCTTGTACATTATGAAGGGATTTTCTGCGACCGCCGCTACAATGAGACGAGCGATATGGAGAGCCAGATGTACACATCGGCAGCCAAAATCCAGGAATTTCTGTCCGAGCACCGTGACAAGCCCTTTATCTGCTGCGAATATACCCATGCCATGGGCAATTCCTGCGGCGGAATGCACAAATACACGGACCTGACCGATACGGAACCCCTGTACCAAGGCGGCTTTATCTGGGATTATGTAGACCAGTCCATCTATAAAAAAGACCGTTACGGAAAGGAATTTCAGGCATACGGCGGAGATTTCGGAGAACGTCCCACCGATTATAATTTCAGCGGAAACGGGATCGTATACGGCGGAGACCGCACTCCTTCCCCGAAGATGCAGGAGATCAAATACAATTACCAGAACATTTCCGCGGAAGTATCAGCAGATAAAGTAATGATCCGCAATAAGCACCTGTTCACAAATACCAGCGCCTTTGACTGCGTGGTCACGCTTGCGAAAGACGGGGTCCCGGTCTATGAAGCTCCGATGGACACTGCCGTTGCGCCGCTGTCCGAACAGGAATATGCCCTTCCGGTCCGCCGGGCGGACCAGCCGGGTGAGTATACCGCCACCGTTTCGTTCCGTTTGAAGGAGGATACCCTCTGGGCAAAGGCAGGCCATGAGGTTGCGTTTGGACAGACCTTCTATACCGCAGACGCTTCCGCTGCCCGCAGAGCATGTACCAAACCGATCACCGTCGTAAGGGGAACCCACAACGTGGGCGTCCGGGGCGAGAATTTTGAAGTGCTGTTCTCCGAGTTATTCGGCGGACTGTCCTCCTACCGCTGGGGCGGCGTGGAAATGCTGGAGACCATTCCGAAGCCGAATTTTTGGCGGGCGCCGGTAGACAATGACGAGGGCAGCCAGCTGATGGCGCAGTACGGGCAATGGAAGCTGGCAAGTCTCTATGTCACTCACAAGAACCTGGAGACCAATCAGTTCGAGGATGTGGTTGTGGAAGAACACGAAGGCTCCGTGACTGTGACCTTCCTCTATCATCTCCCCACCAAGCCGGTAACCTCCTGTACGGTTGCCTATACGGTATTCGGGGACGGCACGGTCGAGACCACACTGTCCTATGATCCGGTGAAGGAGCTGGGCGATATGCCGGAATTCGGCATGATTCTGAAAATGAATGCCGACTATGACCATGTGGAATGGTATGGAATGGGTCCTGCCGAGACCTACACGGACCGCTGCGAAGGCGCGAAGCTGGGGATCTACAGGAATCAAGTGATGGACAATGTAGCCCGCTACATGGTTCCCCAGGAATGTGGAAACAAGGTCGGCGTCCGCTGGGCGAAGGTGACCGACAGGCGGGGCCGCGGACTCATGTTCGAGGGAGATTCCATGAGCTTCTCCGCACTTCCCTGGACGCCCCATGAGATGGAAAACGCGCGGCATCCCTACGAGCTGCCGGAGGCGCACTACACCGTCGTCCGGGCAGCCATGCAGCAGATCGGTATTGCCGGGGACGACAGCTGGGGAGCGCGTCCGCTTCCGGAATATCTGCTGGATATCAGCAAAAAGATGACCTTTACCTTCCGGTTCCGGGGAATCTGACCGATAGGAAGTGGTCCTTTCTTCCGGAAAACGCTGCTTTAAGACAACTATAAATCAGGAGTCCTGAAAAAGGGGCTGCCGGGAACTAACCCGACGGCCCCTTTTCTATTTTTTTCATATTCCGCAATCTCCTCCGATACAGACTGATCTGTCAGCTTTACCAGCCAGCCTCCGAATGAATCTGGAACTTCAAAAGCTGCTGCTCGAAATTTTCCGGGCGCTTCCGCCATTCATAGGGCGCGTAGCCCATGATCTGCTTAAAATTCCGGTTAAACGTGGACAGGGTGTTAAAACCGCATTTATGCGCGATATCGGATACCGGAACGTCTGTTTTTTTCAAATACTCGCAGGCCGTCCGCACACGTACCAGATTGATATATTCCAGAGGACTCATTTTCATATACGCAGAAAAAATCCTCCGGAAATGCGTCTCGCTCATATGGCTCCAGTCCGCCAGCTCTCCTATCTTAAGCGGCTCCATATAGTGGAGGGTGATGTAATCCAGGGCACGCGAGATGGGAATTGTCACATTCCCCTCCAATTCCTCATTTTCCTCATATTCCGGTTCTTCGATATGGTTTTCCCGGGCAATGTTGATCAGAAGCGCAGTCAGGATCCCTTTTGCCTCTTCCAGATAGTACTCCTTTGTCTCCCGCATAATCTCCAGGAGCTGTCGAATCAGCTTTGCAATCCCAGGAAATTCTTTTACGTTTACAAGAAAGGCACGGGAATTGATCTTCTGGATCATACGTTCTGTTCTCATGGGGGTGCCCCCCCCATTGTGTTCCCGCAGGAAACCTTCCACATCCACAAACAGATACTCCCACTGGCTGAACGTGCCCGGGTCACTGTTGGTCGTATGGGGATAATTCTTCGGTATCACGGTAAACTGGCTGGCCTTAAATCTCAGGTTCTGCTCCCCAAGCACCATATCTCCCTGCCCGCCGTAGCAGTACCCAATCTCCAGAAAATTATGAAAATGTAGAAAATCTACATCCCGGCCATAGGACTGCAGCCACTTCTCGCCCAGCAAGGCCAGAATCGGGCTCCCTTCCGGCATCTTATAGTACCGAAACTCCATTTTGGGTTTTTTCCTTTTGCTCATAGGATATCCCTTTCCTTTTTTCATCCGCAGCAGAACTTCATCTGCTTTTTCTGGTATCTGCCATCCCGTATGCCCGAAGCTCCTGGTGAAATGCGGTCCGTCTGGAATATTGGCTCCGATATTCTTCCATGACCTTTGCCTTTGCCCACAGCTCGCCCCTGGACTCCCGGACTTCCCCCAATGCGGCCGCAAAAGCCGCGCATTCGCCGTAATAGTTCCTGTGACTCTTCTCCATGATCCCTTCCACCCGCATCTGGGTCCATTTTTCCAGCCGCTCCAGGATGGCTTCAATCTCCTCCTCCGAAGCATGGATATTCGTCCGCCATTTCCGGAAGCGCTCCCAGAAAAATGTCTGATCGTCCTCTTTTGTGCCGCGTCCTGTGCCATTCAGATATGCTTCCGCCCTGAATTCCACGGATGAAACATATTTGCGGAGCATTTCCCTGCAGCCCTCCGGCAGCTCCTCTCCGTCATAGAGGTACAGGAAGAACAGCGCCATGCCTTCCTTCATGAATGTCCCCGTCCATCCCAGCGCATATTTATCATCCATACATGTTTCGATCACCTGCCGGAATTTCCCGTCAAAAAACAGCAGGGAACCGCAGGTCCTTCGTTCCGGCCGGTTCTCCTTTCTCTCCCCGGACTGGTACTGCCCGTCCTTTATTTTTGCCGGGTTGGAAAGCAGCTTTGTATAGATCTGTTCCGCCTCGTTCCTGTAACGATCGGCCTCCTCGCATTCCAGGACCAGCCGCAGATAATTTTCGATGCTGCTGTCCGAACGAAATGCCTCAAGCCAGCATTGCTCCGCACTCTCCCGGTCATTTTGCGTCAGGGCGGCTTCTGCTGTCAAAAGCGCCGCTCTGCTCCGGATCTGATAGCAGGGCCGGATCCGCTCCAAAGCCTCTTTTCCGATCGTCAGCCCTTCCTCCGGCTGTCCGGCCGCTTTATATTTTTCCAGAGCCTGCACGTATAAGCCCGGATGCAGATCCGTATATTTTCTGGCTGCGCACAGCAGCGCTCCCGGATCATCCGCCAGGGAAACCGCTTCCTCCAGGAACCGCTCTGCCACCCGGTCCCCCCTCTGTCCCAGATAGTCAATCCATAATTTCAAAAATTCCTGGAACTGGTCCAGCTCCTTTTTGCTCTGCTGCATCAGCTTTTCCAGAGTCACTTCCCTCGAAGCGGCATTGACCAGCATCCAATAGAGCTCGTTGGGCCTCTCCTCCGGCGCGTTTCCCCAGTAGGCGGCCAGCAGCGCTTCTAAGACAAATTTTTCATAATCCAGCGTAATGATGCTGTGATATTCCAGATCCCGCAGCCTGAAGTCTTCCCCGCCGAACTCTCCGTTCACTTCTACATGCATCAGCAGCAGAAGGTCCGCCAACCCATACCCCTCCTCATACAGCTCGCTGTCCACACAGGCATGCAAAAGGCCGCAGGCTTTCTGGATCGCCTCCCCAATATAGTCCGGATCCTTATAAAAATATTCTTCATCGGAGCTGTCATACCATTCATTGTACTGTTCATTCAGCACTTCGATCAGCATCAGCTCACCGCTGTCGATCATCTCCAGCTGCTTCCGGATCTTTTTCACTTCCTGCTTTAATTGCTCTTTGTTCAGGTTATCCTGCTTCTCTGCATAATCCGGATTCACATTCTCCCCTTTGAAAAAGGACAGCCGTTCGAGAAATTCATCCCTTTTGTACTCCGGGATACCGCGCGCATAATCGTGCAGGAATGCGGAAATATTCTCTGCCGGCATACTCCCGGATATCTGATCCACTTTCTTCATAAATTCCGTAAGGTTCATCTCTTTAGCTCCTTTTGTATCACATGGCGCAGTACCAATGTCATGTGATTTTTATCTGCCATGTATTCTCATAGAATCCATTTTATCATATGATCTGCGGGCTTTCAATTATAAGATCGCCGTAACAGCGTAATAGAAAACAATTTGTTACAGGTCACACCTTGACCAGGCGTGCCCTGTAACTCAGGCCGTCATTTAAAATTGCCTACGGCAATGGACGGCCTGAATAGCAGCTTTTATGTGCATCCTCCCGACCAATCAGCGTGGTGATTGGTCGGGGTGTGACATGTAACAACAATTTCCACATGTAAAAAAGAACTGTCGAAACACGCTGTTTGCCCGCCGCCTATTGCTGCGAGATTTTGTAAATCCCGGCAATAGACAGCAGATATACAGTCATTTTCCGACAGCTCTCATCTATATTTGTATCTACAGAACTGATTCCCGGCCGATTGTATGCATGGCTTCTTTTTTCAGTTCCTTACTTCTCAATCTGCTCTTCGATCCGCAGCAGCCGGTTATACTTGGCCACCCGCTCTGTCCGGCAGGGCGCCCCGGTCTTGATCTGTCCGGTATTGAATGCCACCGCGATATCTGCAATGGTGGTATCCTCGGTCTCACCGGAGCGGTGGGACACGATCGCGTTATAGCCGGATTTTTGCGCAAGCTGGATGGCCTCGATTGCTTCGGTCAGCGTCCCGATCTGGTTCACCTTTACCAGGATGGCATTTGCTGCCTTTTTTTCAATCCCTTTTTTCAGCCGTTCCACATTGGTCACAAACAGGTCGTCACCCACTAGCTGGATTTCCTTTCCCAGGCGTGCTGTCAGCTTTTCCCAGCCTTCCCAGTCCTCTTCATCCAGCGGGTCTTCAATGGAACAGATGGGAAATTCTCTCGTCAGCTCCGCATAATAGTCTATCAGCTCCTCCGCCGAGCGCACCACCTTCTGCCCGCGCATCCGGCTTTCTCCTGGGAATTCGTATTTTTTATAATCCCGGTTATATAATTCGGAGGATGCCACATCCATCGCAATCGCAATGTCCTGATCTCTTCCCATCCGGTATCCGGCTTTTTCCACCGCTTCCCTCAGACAGTTCAGTGCGGCTCTGGTATCCGGCAGATCCGGCGCGAAGCCGCCCTCGTCGCCGACTGCGGTGCTCAATCCTTTATCCTTCAGAAGGGATTTCAGAGACTGGTAGATCTCCGCGCACATCCGCAGGCCCTCCTTAAAATTTTCCGCGCCCACGGGCATGATCATAAATTCCTGGATATCCAGTGTATTGTCCGCATGAGCGCCTCCGTTTAAAATATTCATCATAGGTACAGGAAGTTTTTTCGCATTGACACCGCCCAGGTATTTGTATAAAGGAATGCGCAGCGCTCTTGCTGCCGCGTGGGCTGCTGCCAGAGATACGCCGAGAAGAGCATTTGCCCCCAGATTCGATTTGTTTGTGCTGCCGTCTGTCTTGATCAACGTCCGGTCGATCTCCGTCTGGTCAAATACATTGATCCCGATCACCGCGCCCGCAAGCTGGTCGTTGACATGCTCCACGGCACGCTGGACACCCTTGCCGCCGTAGCGCGCTTCTTTGTCCCGCAGCTCCACTGCTTCGTATTTTCCCGTGGAAGCACCGGACGGGACCGACGCGCGTCCTACCACGCTTTCTCCCGCAAGTACTTCCACCTCAATCGTCGGATTCCCCCGCGAATCCAGAATTTCTCTGGCGTAAACATCACGTATTGGTAAATATTGATACATATTCTGATTCCTCCTCACCTTCATGAGAAGTATTATGTGCCAAATGTGAGAAGAAAATGCAAAGAAATTAATTATGCGTTTTCTATTTGTTGTAGATGTCTTTATTCAGCACACCCTCTTTAAAGTTTACGATCACATTGGTCGCCGCGTCTCCGATCACGTTCAGGGTGATCACGGCCATACCGGGCAGATAATTCATCGCAAGCACAAGGGAATATCCGATCATACACAGCTCTGAGTTCATTCCCAGACCGGACATGACTACATACACCATGGTCGTTCCCGCTACCGGGATAGCCGGGGTTCCTACCGCCGTACAGATGGACAGGAAGGCAGCTGTCGCCAGGGTGGCTGGCGTCACATTAATCCCCGCGGCCGTAGCGATAAAGCTGACCGCAATCATGTGCATGGCTGTCGTTCCGTTCATGTTAATGGTCATACCGGTCGGCAGGACGAAGCTGCTGATCTCCTCCGAGCAGCCAAGCTCTTCCGTACATGTCCTGGTATTCAGCGGAAGTGTCGCTGCGGATGAGTTGGTCGCCGCCGCAAACAATCCGATCTTGAAGGACTTTTTTAAAAACGGAATCGGGTTCAGCCGTGTAGTAAGGAAGATACCGATCGGATAGATCGTAGCCACCAGCGCAAGGCTTACCACAATCGTCGTCACGATCCATACCAGGGTCGATCCGATATATTCCACTCCGTATACGGCCAGAGTCCTTGTGATCATGCAGAAGATTGCCACCGGCGCGATCTTGTTAATAAGAAAGTTCAAAAACATCTGTACCACGTCATTCAGATTTTCAATCACCTTTTTCAGCGGATCTGCCTTTGCTCCCATTGCGGTCATGCATAATCCCAGGATGATCGCGATCACGACAACCGAAAGTATCGTGTTGTTGGTGGAGCATGCGGAAACGATATTGGAGGGCACCGCATTTACAACGGTTACAAGAGGATTGTAGCCGTCCATGGTAACCGCCTCCGTAGCCATCTCGCTGGGCAGGTTGACATCAAACCATCCCATGGATTTTACAAAATATGCCGCAGCTCCCGCAAGCGTCGCGGCAACCACATAAAAGCAGAGATATGTAATAAATGTCTTTCCCGCGATCCGCCCCAGCTTCTCCGGATTCGCAAGACTGCACAAAGCAAGGGTCAGGGATGTGATGACCAGCGGCACGATCGCCATCTGCAGCCCCCGCATGAACAGCTGTCCGATGATGAAAAAGAGTCCCAGGCCTTCAATTCCCTGAGTTGCGGTGATGTCCTGGAACAGGATCGCGTCGATCACCTTCCAGACACCGTCATTGCCGCTCCCATTCAATACTTCTCTCAAGAGCAGGCACAGAAATCCGGCAATAAAACCGCCTGCCACTGCAAGTATCATCTTCTTTACGATTGATGTTTCTTTCTTTTTATTTTCCATAGTGTTTCTATCCTCCTGGTTTTCTTAAGGCTGTGCCCCTCACATTTGTTTCGGCGTCTCATCATCGGAAGGCCGGAACATTGCTTCCCATCTGCCTTCCCCTTCTCAATTGCTGATTTTCTTTGTTTTTTTGTTTCTGCACCCAATCGCATACAGAACCCTTCTTGTAAACTCAAATAATTTGGGATTCGAATATTTTGTGCTCTTTCCCCCTTTCAACACTTATTTTTAGCTCTTTATTGTAAATAACGCACTAATTTTATGTATTTCATTTTACATTATCATTTGATAATTGTCAATCCGTTTTCTTTATTTCAAAGATTTTTGGTTGTTTTATCTAATTTTATACGCAGATTTTTATGTAATATTTTTTTGTTTTACTATTTATATCTTTGTTTTAAAGTATTTTGTAAAGACAAACAAAAATCAATTACAGATTTCACTTCGAAACAGAAAGAGCGGGTGTGTGATTTAAAAATGAAAAAGAAAAAAGGGGCCGCTGCTCACAGAATACTCTGTTTACAGCGGCCCCGTTCAGGAGCGATTCCATCTATCAGTAGATCAACCGGATTCCGTTTTCTTCGCAGTATCGGATCCATGTGTCGCCCGGACGTCTGTCCGTGATGATATAATTCACACTTTCCAGATCTGTCAGGCACACAAACGCGGTCTGGTCGAATTTGGAATGGTCGGCGAGGAGCGCAACCTCCTCCGCCTGCTCCAGCATCAGCTTTTTGATCTCCGCCTCGCTCTCATTGGAGTCCAGGACACCCTTTTCAATGTTCAGGCTCTTGCAGCTGATCAGAGCGATGCTCACGTTATACTTGGTTATATTTGTTTTTGCCAGCTGCCCCTGCAGCGACAAAGATTTTTTATTAAATTCTCCGCCTGTCGAAATAATATTAAAAGAAGACTGCTGAAATTCCCGGAATACCTCCGTGGAATTGGTCACGATCGTCACATCACGGTTATCCGGTATCAGCTTCAGCGCTTCCACGACAGTTGTACTGGAGTCTGCAATGATCGTATTCTTGCCTTCCAGCAATGCGGCGGTCTTGCGCGCAATGTTCTGCTTTTCCTTCAGATGCTTTGTCAAACGCTTATAAAAATGCACATTTTCCTTCTGAACATCCGCGTTCCAGATCGCGCCGCCGTGAATCCTGGTCACAACTCCTTCCAGCTCCAGCTTATCCAGATCCCGCCGTATCGTCTCCTCAGTCACGGCGCACTGCTTGCTCAGCTCCGCGACCGATACCTTCTTCATATTCTGGATACTCTGTCTGATCACCATCAGCCTTTCTTTACTCGACATGCTTTCTTCCCTTTCCTCGTCCTCAATACCCAAGGCCTCTCTATCTAATAATATACCAGCCTCTTTAGTATTTGCAAGGTTTTTTTCCTTTGAAAGCATTTTTACCTCCTTCAAAATTCACATCCCCTGCTCGAAAATGTGCATTTTTTCGTCTTTGAAAGACAGACAAGAAGCGGTGCGCCGCCTGTTTGCCTGTGTATCCAACACAACGGCCCGCTTTTTAAAATCGGCCTGGCCAGAAGGCCAGACCGTAAGTATCTCAACATTTATTTATCAATATCCTCTGCCAGCTTGCGCATGTATGCAACATCTTCCGGCTCTAATTCGAGCTCCGCGGATTTGATGTTTTCCGCAATCTGCTCTGTTGTCGTAGATCCGCTGAGCAGATTGATAAATTCTCCCTGCGCAAGAATCCATGCAAGCGCCAGGTTTGCGATGGCGCAGTCGTATTTCTCGCAGAGCGGTTTCCACTGATCCACCATATCCATTGCCTTCTGCATGTTGTCCGGCTGGAACCATTTCTTCGGGATCTGTGCCCCTACCGGCTTGTAATCTCTCGGAAGCGCGCCGCTTAAGAGTCCCATTTCCAGCGGAGAGTACGCCTGGATCGTAACATTGTTTTCCTTGCAGACCGGAAGCAGGTCTTCTTCAATTGCACGGTCCAGAATGCTGTATTTTGCCTGTACGATATCCAGCGAGCCATACTTTAAGTATTCTTTGATATGGTTTACATCTACATTGGCAGCGCCGATGGCCCGGATCTTACCCTGTGCTTTCAGCTCGTTGAGTACCTCCATGGTCTCTGAGATCGGTGTGAAATACGGCTCCACTGCCTGCCAGTGAGTCATATATACATCAATGTAGTCTGTGCCGAGACGCTCCAGGCTCTGGTCGATCTCTTCCAGGATGGACTCCCTGGAAAGGTTTTTGTAAAGCTGTGTGTCTCCTACTTTGTTGAACAGGCTTCCCTTCCTGTCGTTCCAGATGATCCCGCACTTCGTGATGATCACAACATCCTCGCGTTTCATCCCTTCCAGCGCTTTTCCTACGATCTTCTCGCTGTTTCCAAAGTTGTATCCAGGCGCGGTATCGATCAGATTGACGCCTAACTTCGGGCATTCCCGGATCAGATCCACAACCACCTTCAGATCATGGTCGCCGCCCCATGCCGGGCCGCCGCCGATGGACCATGTACCAAGGCCCATTCTTGAGATATCCGTACCTGTGCTGCCAAGTTTCATCTTTTTCATAATCTATATTTTCCTTTCTTTTTTCACGACTGTTGTGCATAGTACTCTTTCATTCTCTCGTCAACCTGCTCTCTCTTCTGCACTCCTGTGGTCGCCCCGATACTCTGTACACTGATGGAGGCGGTCACATTTGCAAATTCCGCACATTCCTTCAAAGACTTTCCTTCCAGGATCGCGGTGATGAAGCCCGATGCGAAGTTGTCGCCCGCACCGATGGTATCGATCGCAATGATGCCCTTCATAGCCGGAACCTCCAGTACGCTCCCATCCTGACTCTTGATATAGCAGCCTTTCTTTCCGGTCTTGATCACCACATGCTGTATCCCGCAATCCAGGAACCTGTCGGCAATCTTCTCCAGCTCCGTTTCCTCTGTCATGAGGCAGGCTTCGTCGTAATTGGGGAAGAAATAGTCTACATATCCAAGCGCCTCTTCGATATCGTCCAGAGTCTCACCCAGTCTTGCCTTGATCATATCCGCACAGATGATCATATCCTGCGCCTTTGCTTCTTTAAATATCTTCACCAGCGCCGGGCAGTCCAGAAGCGGATTGTTGAAAATGCTCGCCAGGGATAAAAGCCTTGCCTCTTTGAGCCTGGACAGATCCACATCGTCGATGGTCATTTTCCAGAGACTTCCGTTGCGGTTGGTAACGAAGGTCCGCTCCCCGTCCGCAGTAACAAGTCCCACGTTGATGGAAGTATCGATACCTTCCCTCACCCGGATGCCTGAATAGTCAATCCCGTTCTTTTCACAGTGTTCGATGATAAAATTGCCTACTGCATCCCTGCCGACCATACTCATCAGCCCGATCTTATGGCCCAGCCGGGACATGATCGTTGCCTCGTTGATGGCGTCCCCGCCGATGGTCATGGAAATCTGCTGCAGAGGAAAGGACTCAATTTCAAACATATCCCGGTTGACAGGCTGCAGAGGAATATCCACGATCGCAGCGCCGACACAGATTGCGTCTAATTTTTTCTCCACAATTATTCCGCCTTTCCGTCATCTCCGAATAAAACGATCTTTTCAATCGCACGCTGCTTTACTGCTGCCCTTACGGCTCTTTCCAGTTCCAGGAACGGCTTGTCCACATTTGCCGCAACTGCGGTCATTGCCGCCTGGCAAAGCTCTGTATGGATGTTGATCTTAGCAATTCCAAGAGAGATTGCCTTCTTAATATCCTCATCACCGATTCCGGATGCTCCGTGAAGTACCAGCGGTACGGTCACGGCGTCTCTGACCTTCTCTACCACTTCGAAGTTCAGCTTCGGCTCGGATGTGTAGACACCGTGCTGGTTTCCGATCGCAACTGCCAGAGAATCACAGCCTGTACGCTCTACGAACTCCGCTGCCTGAGACGGATCTGTGTACTGATAGCTTGCCAGCGCTTCCTCGTAAACGGTTTCATTTCCTACATGGCCAAGCTCTGCCTCTACCGGGATTCCCAATGGATGGAAATAATCTACCACTTCTTTTGTAAGGCGGATGTTCTCTTCTAATTCGAATGCGGAAGCATCTCTCATCACGGAGTTCATCCCATGGTTGTACGCATTCTGCACGATCTCCATGCTGCGACCGTGATCCCAATGTGTGATGACCGGTACAGCTGCCTTCTTTGCCATGGAAACCATCATATGGCAGAAATCTTCGAAAGAAGTATTTCCTACAAATCCGGTTCCGAAGGAAATGATCACCGGCGCTTTGGTCTCTTCCGCCGCGTCCATCACTCCCATGAGCATCTCCGCGTTCCACACGTTGAAGTGCGGGATGGCATATCTTCCTTCTGTTGCTTTCTTTTCCCAATATCTGATATCTGCTAACATTCTTATTCCTCCTGATCTTATCTGACTTTATGTCTGCCGTATCAGGGGCATGCCGTGAGCAAAACCCCTGATACGTTTCTTTTCAATCATTTTCCCGGCTTTGAAAATGATCCTTCCTATAAAATGTCAAACCTGTATTTTACTTCTGTGTTTTTACAGCACGTCCGGTCATTCTGCATCTTCAATCTTAATAACACCTTTGATGATGTCCTTCTTGCAGTGTACGGATTCTTCAAATGCCTTCTGCACGTCCTGGTAATCATAAACGTGTGTTACCATAGATTTCACATCGAATTTTCCGGATGCGATGGCGTCGATGGTCATCGGATAGTTGTTTGCGTAGCGGAATACAGTCTGAATCGTCACTTCACGGTTGATCTTTAAGAAATCAATCGGCACTTCGCCCGGAATCGTTCCTACGATCATGATCCTGCCGCCCCTTGCGACAATCTGCGGAGCCTGTTTTGCAGTGATCTGGGAACCTGCGGTCTCAAATACGATATCCGCGCCCAGTTCTCCAACCAGCTCTTTACATCTGTTGATGGTATCCTCTTCCATTCCGTTGATGACCGAGGAAGCGCCAAGCTCCTTTGCCATCTCCAGTCGCTTGGGCATCACGTCCACCACTACGATGTCCGTAGCGCCAAGGCTCTTGCAGCCCTGCAAGGTCATCAGGCCGATGCAGCCTGCGCCCAGGATAACGATCTTCTTGCCCAGTCTCGCGCCGCCTTCCATCGCCGCATGCATTCCGACCGCAGCCGGCTCTACCAGAGCGCCCTCCATAGTGCTCATGTTTTCCGGAAGCTTATAGGTAAAGTTCTCCGGGTGGCACAGATAGTTTGTCAACGCGCCTCTATAGTTTGGCTGGGTTGCCATAAAGTCTACGTCCGGGCAGATGTTGTAATGCCCTTCCAGACAATATTTGCATTTTCCGCAGGGTACGCCGGGCTCAATATTGACACGGTCGCCCGGTTTGAACTTTGTCACCTTGCTGCCTACCTGTACGACGGTTCCCGCACATTCATGGCCTAGACCGATCTTCTGGTTTGGGTCTTTCGGCGGAATGAAGGGGCCTGACTCAAATCCGTGGACATCGGAGCCGCAGATTCCTACGTACTCCACTTTCAGCATGATCTCATCGTCCTTCGGCACCGGCACGGGTGCGTCTTTGATTTCCATTGTTCCGGGAACAACCAGGATTGCCTCTGTATTTTTCATATCCGATACTTCCTTTCTATTTTTGATATTCGCAGTCAATGTCATCTCCTCACAATCTGTTCCTGACACATCTGACTGTTGATTTTTATGTGACTGCGAAACGCACTTTTTTATTCCACGTTTCCGATATCCTCAACGGACTCTCCTCTTGTCTCAACACCGAAGATGAATACGCATACCGCAATAATCACAGCTACGATGGTGATCAGGACGAACACTCCGCCGCTTCCCATGGAGCTTGCAACAGATGTTACAAGGAACGGGAAGAAGATATTGCTGACACGGCCCATCGCGTTACAGAATCCGGAACCGGAAAGCTTTGCCGATGTAGGCCACATCTCCGGAACATACACTGCGGACGCATAGCATACATACATGTAAATGATCGTATTCAGGCAGAAGGTGGAAACGATCAGCGGGGTCATCTCTGTCTGCTGACCTGTAATGATTCCCAGCACCGCCATGCCTGCCAGCAGGATCACGCCCATGACACGGCGCGGGATCTTATCCATGATCAGGGATGCAATGAAGATTCCGAAGGGTGCGCCGAACAGTCCGAACATGGTCATGAACTGTGACTGTGAGGTATCATATCCCAGTGATCTCAGCAGGGAAGGCATCCAGTTCATCAATGTATACTGGATCGTATTCATACCGATCAGTACCAGGGAGCCGACGATCGTTCTCTTTAACAGCTTTCCGCGGAACAGTGCGGAGTATGGAAGCTGCTTTACTTCCTTCGGAGCTTCTGTTACCGCCGGGAGCGGTTTGCCTGTGGAGGCTTCGATCTCTTTTTCAATCCTTGTCATGATCTCGTCTGCTTCGTCAAGTCTTCCCTGTGCTTCCAGCCATCTCGGAGATTCCGGGAATTTCTTCGCGATCAGGACGGATGCGACGATGGAAAGGATGGACGGGATCATATACTGAACTCTCCAGTTCATGTTATAGCTGATTCCGGTCAACGCGATCACAAATGCGATTCCGTTGCAGACCGGGTGTGCCCAGTTGCCGATGAAGGAGTTCCGGCTGGACCATACCCCGCGGTTCCGGCCCGGAACATATTCTGTAAATCCCGCGAACAGTACGACCAGAAGCGCGCCCAGCCCGAAGCCCTGTACAAGCCTGAATACATACAGTACGGTGACATTCGGTGAGACCGCGCCGCCGATCATGGCGATGATATGTATAATCTCATATAATAAGATACTTTTTTTCCGGCCGATCTTGTCGCCGATGGGCCCGCCTACCAGCGCGCCGAACAACTGTCCCGCTGTATAAGTCGTTCCCCACATTGCCAGAAGCGCGCTGCCTTCCTCCAGCCAGTGAAGCTCATTCAGAAGGATATTCTGTACCGCGCCGCCGATTCCGTTTGACCAGCATACCAGAAGCGCAAAAGCGGATACCAGCCACATTTTTATATGCCAGCCTGAATTTGGAAGTCGGTCAAGTCTTGCACCGATATTCACGCTCTTTGAATTTGTTTTAGATGCCATAATTCTTTTTTCCTTTCTTTCTCATCCTTTTTATAACTGTATTCTCAGATGGTATTTTTACAGCCTGCATACCCGAAGCCTGCTTCCCAAGCTTCCGCGTAAGCACTCTATTTTTCAGGATCTGGTACAGGAGGAAAGCTCCGCTTCCACTTCCTTTTCCATGATTTCCCACGCTTTCCGGATATCCTTGTCCTTGTTCCACAGCGCCGGCGGGCCTAACACGACCACGTCTGCCCCGGCCTCATACAGGGGGCGGTATACGCCTGCATTCATGGAGCCGTCCGCTTCAATCAGGAAATCCAGTCCCATTTCTTCTCTCCACTGCACCAGGGTACGGATCTTGTCGTACATCTGAGTGATCACTTTTTGTCCTGCATAACCAGCGTCCACGATCATGATCGTTACTTTGGACAGCAGCGGCAGGTAATGGCGTATCCCTTCCAGGGACGCAGCCGGATTCATGGCGATGCCTGCCTTACATCCAAGGGAAATGATCTTGTTCAGTGTGACAAAGGCATCGCTCTCGATGCAGTCCGTATGAGGTGTGATATACTCCGCGCCGGCCTCGGCACAGGCTTCGATGTATTCCTGGGGATGCCGGATCATCAGATGTGCATCCATAGGCGTTTTCACGACCTTTTTCAGGACTGTCATGAAGTCCGGGCCTACGCCGAAGGTTTTTACATAATTGCCGTCCTTGATGTCAATGTGGAGAAAATCCGCATGTTCATCAATGAACCGTACCTGGTTCTCAAAATCGTACAGGTCGCAGCATCCCATGGATGGCGCCAGCAATAGCTTTTTTTCCATTTTTGTATTCCTCTTTTGGCGGCCGCAGATAAAGTATTTGAGAGGAGGGAGCCAAATACCGGCTTACCTGCGGCCATGTCTATGTATATCGGTTCTCAGGGATCAGTCTTCAAAATCATAGTGGAAGATGACCTTGATCGCTTCTTTATTTGCCATCAGTTCAAATCCTTTTTCCCACTCTGACAGCCCGAGCCTGTGTGTGATCATCGGCTGTACCTTGATCTGGCCGGCTTCCAGAAGGCGGATCGCGTTTCTCCAGGAAGTGGAATCATATGCCATATGTCCGATGATGCTCTTGTTCCAGGAAGTAATGTCGTTGATGGAAAATTCCAGCGGCTTGAAGCCCATACCTACGCGGACCACTTCTCCGTTCGGACGGAGCATCTCAATGGCCTGCTTCAGGGCGATGTTTGCGCCGGAGCACTCTACAACCAGGCCAAGATTGTCTCTTCCGCAGATCTCGGTACATCTCTTTACCACATCTTCCTTGGAGCCGTTTACTACATGGGTAGCGCCCAGTTCCTTAGCCACACCGAAACGAACCTTTGTGTCTTCTTCCAGACCGACCATCACGATGTTCACAGCGCCCATGATCCTTGCCACCTGTACTGCGAAGAGTCCTAAGGGGCCTGTTCCAAATACGACTACGTCCTGTCCCGGAAGGAGATGCGCCTGCTGTGCGATTGCCTTGTAGGAGTTGCAGATCGGGTCAAGCACTGCGGCTTCCTCGTATTTTACATTTTCCGGGATTTCCCAGATTGCGTGCTTGTGGATTCTCAGGATCTCGCCTGGAACCTTGCAGTATTTGGAAAAACCGCCGCCCCATGTGTTGTTGTCCAGTCCAAGGTTTACCTTGTTCTCGCAGCAGAGGAAATCTCCCTGTTCGCAGGCCGGGCAGACACCGCATACATGAGCACTGTTGTCCGATACGACACGTTGTCCTACCTTCCAGTCCTTCACCAGCTCGCCTACCTTTACGATCTCTCCGGCAAATTCATGGCCGCGGATGGAATTGAATTCGTCAGAGCCATTGTCCACCTTGTAGTGCTTCATATCGGCTCCGCAGATCGCTGCCGCCTTGATCTCAATGATAATGTCCTCGGGGCCGCATGTTGGTTCCGGTACGTCGATCATCCGATAGCCTCCAAATTCTTTTCCAAATCTTGCTAATGCTTTCATGTTCTTCTCCTTTTCTTTCCTGAAAAAATAAGTTCCACTTTCGCTTTTTATTTGCTTCTCGCATCTTCCGTTTTCCGGCCGGAAACGTTGTTACTTGATGTACCTATATAGTACTCCTAATCTTTGTTTTTGTCAATTTGTTTTCTGCGTTTCAAAGATTTTCAGCATATATTACAATTTCTTTTCTGTGTTTAATCGTGTATTCTTTACTTTCAAGATCTATTTTTGTTTATTTTTCACATATTTTCTGTGTTTCAAAATTTTTGACAGTTTTGGATAAGAATAAAAAAACGACGGGGAAATCTCCCAGCCGTTCGGATATGATTATTGCCCGTTTTTCGACCAGGGAGCGTCTCTGCTGGCCGATACAGCCATGGATTATCCTTTGGGGCAGGATATCATCGAACTGATTCCCCATGCGGCCGCAAAGACATTTTGCAGTTCTTTTGAAGAGCAATTGGATACTGCCGAAAAATTGTATGGGGAAGCCCTCTTTTTCTCCTTCGGTGAAAAAGAAATCCAGGACTTGCTGAATCAGGAGCAGATATATCCGGAGGATATCAGGCATAGAGTCTATGATATACTCTTACAGCAGTGCAGGAAATATCAATGGCTATTAAAGTAAAACAGAACGGACATATGGGAAATAGCTGTATACCCGCAATATACTGCGGACATACAGCATTTCCCAAAATCATAAAGGCAGTTTCCACATAAATTGCATATGGATCTGTAAATCTGCGAAACAAACAAATTCCCAGCAGTGCGGTTGGACAAATTTCACTCCCGGTATTCCTTCGCCGCCAGGAAGCCGCCGAATAAAATCCCATTCACCACAAGCATCGGTATCAGATCCGTCCAGTTCATGGTCTGTCCCTGGATGATGTCTGCGCTGTACGTCCCGGTTATGATCGGCACCAGGTTATTATTCAGGAAATGCAGAACCACCGGCACCCAGATATTTTCCGTTTTCATATAGGCGTAGGCGAAAAAAATCCCCAGCGTAATACAGGTGATCTGCTGTCCCACCGCACTGATCAGACCGGTTCCCGGGCTGTAGTAGAAGAAGTTCACCGGCAGATGCCAGAGCCCCCAAGCCACGCCCAGAAGGATCACGCCCCATCGCTTTCCAAAGCGGGACTGCAGCAGCGGCTGCAGATAATACCGCCATCCATATTCCTCCCCGAAAAAGGCGATAAATACCAGGAAGAAATTGATGATCAGAGATCCTGCCATAATCCAGGTCATGGGATTCCCCGCGATCTCTCCCACTGCGGATATCTGCCCGGATACCGCATAGGAAAGAATCGCCCGAAGCAGGTAGAGACCTATGAACAACAGTACACAGAATACAGATGCTTTTATATCCTTCCCCTTCAAGCCATAAGCGATCCGCTTTTCCTTCTTTTCCGTAAGCAGCATGATCCACGCCAGTACACTTCCGCCGACCAGGATCAGATTGCAGACTGCCATCCAGGCGATATCCGGCAGGAACACACTTCCGACAGCACTGGCCAGCATCAGTACCGTAACTGCAAGATATGTAACAAAAAACCGTTTCGGCAGCTCAGCTTTTCCTTTTTCCGTTATCAGATACGCCAGCATGACTCCTGCTGCCGGATACAGCATCTGTGCATTGGGGAATACACTGACATCCAGTCCCCGATCGCAGCCCAACCCCATCGGCAGCCCCATCAAAAATGTGATGCCGTATGCTATAAGCACATAAATACCTAACTGTTTCTTTTCAATCTGTGATAATTTCATTCTCATTTTCCTCCCGATTCTATCGAACTAAAAATTCCATCAGTTCCATGTTTTGATTGATCGTAATATTGAAGCAGATCCTTCCACCCTCATAATCCGCAACCAGTATGAACCCTGCGTATTCCGCTTCCCCCTCCTCATTCTTGCAGCCCATGGAAACGGTCTTTACGATCTCCCGGAACTCCCCTCGTTTGTCCAGCATCGGATCACATTGTTCCGCAAATTCCTCGGCCGTCAGAAACTCCTGAAATTCCGTACAGCCCATATCCAGGATGCTCTGATAATCCTTCTCGTTAAAGCAGCCAATGGCGCACAGCACTTTCTCCTCCATCCCTTCTTTATCAAAGGAATCCGGCAGCTCCGTTCCCAAAGACTGACAGCCTGTCAGCAAACAGATCACCATGAACAGACCCGTCAGCAGCCCTGCCAACCGCTCCAGCAGTCCTGCCAGATCTATCATTCTTTCTATGATACCGCTCATCATGTTTTGACCTCCCCGTATAAGCTAAAATACAGTGATCCATACATTCTGCATTCCGAAATATCGCACAATGTCAGCCCGGATATAAATGCAGCAATGCACTACTCCTCCTGCACCGCAAACAGAAGCGTCACCGAAAAAAAACCTTCTGCCTTCCGTATCTCCATATCCCCCTGGTATTTTTCCAGTGCCTGCCGGACATTCTGCAGCCCCAGCCCTTCATGTCCTGGTTTGGATGATCTTCCATTTGCCGGACATTCTGCATAGGGATTTTCCATTTTAACGAGGATAAAATCCTGAATCTGTTCTGCACGGATCCTAAGCCAGAACTCTGGTTTTCCTCTGCCTTCCTCCGCCGCATTATCCAGGAGATTGGCAAAGATCGTGGTGATATCCAGATCTGAGATAAAGTCCAGTCCCACGCCACCTAAGCTGCACTGTACCTGATCCTGGGAAAAGATTTTCAGCTTATCATTCAGCACAATATTGAGCATCCGATTTTCCGTATAAAATTTCATTCCCATAGAATTAAGCATTGCATGCACATCCTCGATATAAGGTCTGTCTTCGATCCTGCTGCTTTGCTCGATCACATGCAGATGGTTCCGGATATCGTGGATGATCTTCCTGGAACGGTTATAATTCTCCTCCAGTTCTTCATAATACTGCAGCGTCAGCTCCCTCTGCTGCTGCATCATCAAAAGCGAATGCTTCAATTCTCCGCTTTTTGCCACATCATACCAGAAATACAGGCAGTACAGATTAATGACCAGCAAAAGTGCGGCATAGATCACAATCCAGTAATATCCGTATCTGACAAGAAAGATATCGCTTGCCACTAGATACAGGAATAAAAGTACCATACTGGCCACGGGGACGATGACCATCCCGTGGATTTTGATATACTGTACGTCCGCCAGCCTTCTGTGTATGATCATACGCAGTATCAAAGTTCCCACAAGAAGCAGAAATACCCGTGACACCACCAGGACACTGTATACCACGATCCCTTCCAGCTGCATTACCAGCCAGACATAGCGTGCCGCAAAGGTGCCTGTAAGCTCGGTAGCCAGCAGAATAACGCAGAAGATGATCTGATATGCGATCCCCTGCCTGCCCCGAAAATACAGCAGCCTAGCCATCACAACATAGTAAAGGCAGACTGCTCCCATAGTCAGCGTGTCATTCCGCCAGAACATGGGGACAAAAACCGTGACTGCTGCATAGCCCATCCAGCCAAGAATCTTTTTCCAGCGGCTTTCTTCCCGGTCGGAGGGAATGGAACGTACTATGATCCAGGCACAGCCCACCAGTGACGCCAGATCGGCCAGTCCGAAAAATATCTGTATCATACTTGTCATGACGTCCCTCCCATTCTTCCTGAAAGATACACGATCAGCTCCTGTTTCCATGCTTTCTGCCGCTTCTGCGCCAGCGGGATCTCCATGCCGTTGTCCAGAAGGATCCTGCCGGCCAAAACATTTTGCACATGCAGCATATTCACCGCAAAGCTCTGATGAGGCATGGAAAAGCCATAGATTTCCATCCGTTTCGCCACCTTTCCTATTTTTTCTGTCATAGCGTACACTCCATCCGACGTCACGATCTCCACCCGTCGGTTCACATATTCAAAATAATAGATTTTCTCCGCCGGCAGGCATAAAAGTCCGTTCACAGTCTGGAAATCCAGGATGGGTTTGTTTTCGGGTG
Organism: Schaedlerella sp.; assembly: GCF_056796775.1. NCBI lineage: Bacteria > Bacillati > Bacillota > Clostridia > Lachnospirales > Lachnospiraceae > Schaedlerella > Schaedlerella sp. The sequence goes on along the minus strand of NZ_JBQIKP010000006.1, from coordinate 85,195 downwards.
TGTGTATATAAGAAAATATCTCCTCCAGCACTTTGCAGATTTCAGCCTCCTTCACCGGCTTCAAGAGATATTGGAAGGCATGGACGCCGAACGCCCCGGATACATAATCCTGATATGCGGTCAGGTATACGATCTTCGTTTCCTTATCCCGCCCACGAATCCATTTCCCGGTCTCAATGCCGTTCATCCCCTTCATGTCAATGTCGAGAAAGACGGCATGATAAGGCGTATATCCCTCTGCCAGGCTTTCGCCGGACTCAAAGCAGTCCACCCGAACCTCCGGTTTCCATTCTTTTATGATACGGCTGACTTCCTCCCTCACGCATGGATCGTCGTCGCAGACCGCGGCTCTGAACATTCGCTTCCCCTCCTTCTTCCGAGATCGCTCTCCCAAAATCATTATCCTAATTTTAGCACATAAAGGAAAATTGTAAATGCAGTTTACCTGATCGCCGAAAATGATGTATTAAATGACTGTTTACACATCTGCTGTCAAAATGCAGATTTGTATGTTAGAATATAGAAAAAATCAGTAGTAGGTGTCCTCTTTATCTGCTCTTTTTTTGGAAAAAGAGCAGAGATTCCAAAATCCGTACAAAACTCATGGTTTATCTGATCCTGGTCGCAGTCATCTGCAGCGGGGGCATCGGATACATGAGCTATATGACCATGCGCGAGTCACTGATACATATTGCGGAAGATTCCGCCCCCAGCCTGCTGAAACAAGTGAGTGTGCGGGTGGAAGAAAGCATCCAGGATTTTCAGGACAGCACCTATTCCTTTGTCAGCAGACCGGAAATCCAAAATCTGCTGACCAGAAAAAAGGAACCTGAAAAAAGTCCCTGGAAATATTCCCGCGATCAGTTAGACCTTTCCGGCAGTTTTCTGTCGATGACTGCCTTATATAAGTATGCGGACATAGTAATCCTGGAAACTGGAGAAAAAGAAATCTATTACTACGACCAGGCGCCGGCCGATCAAAAAATCACAGCCGGCCAGGTCAGAGATATCATGGCCGAACTCCGCAGTCAGGTGACATCCGCTGTTCCGATCAAATGGGTCAAAAAGGACGGACGGGTATATTTTGTGCGCCAGGTGGCTGATACCAAACAGAAGCCTGGTTCCCGGTCGGTCGGAACAGCAGTCTTTGTGATTGCCGATGCATTCTTTGATCTGCGTGAGGATAAAAATATTTATGTATCCAATCAAAATACCATGATTTGCGGAAAGGAAGGAGAGATTTATAAGAATAACCATCTGCAGATGACGGAACAGGCGCTCAAACCCTACCTGTCTTATAAAGACGGCAGATACTATATTTATTCAGCCATGCGTAAAATCAATAATGAGGAATATCTGACAGTCACTGTCCGAACGCACCGGTTAGGCTGGAACATTTTGTGCATGATTCCCTATTCCGTGATCTTAAAAGAGGCAGATCAGGTCATCCCCCGTATTGCTGCTGCCGCCCTCCTTCTTCTAGGTGCAGGCCTGCTGGTCGGCTGCTTTTTATATCATTTTCTGCAGAAAAATCTGAAGATCATTGAACAGGGAATGCTGCAATATGAGATCTTCCTGGATCCGAAAGCATTTATGCGCTATCATGCCGATTCCCGGCAATGGCAGCCGGAAAGCGGAGCATACGAGATCACGATCGGAAGCTCCATGCAGGATATCCGGCTTCGGGAGACTGCAGAATTGCAGGAAATCCTTTTAGATATTGGAAAAGAACATAATATCGGAGACCTGATCCGCATCGAAGGAATGTATGAAAAGCTGGAGAAAGCATTTAAAAATCATCCAGTCTCTCTCCGCTTTCTGGAAATGACAAAGGAGGCCGATCCTCTGAAAGCAATTTCGATGGGATCTTTGATGACACTTGAAACGCTGAAGCGGACTGATCCCACAATGACAGAACAGGAAATTGCACATCTTCTGCAGATGCTTGAATAATTTCAGGTAAGTATAAATGTGTAGGCAGCTTCACATAAATAATCTTTGGAAGAAAGATGAGGATATCTTATGGCAGCAAATTGAACCCTAGAACAGGCAAAAATGATCAAAAATGAAAACTATATCCGAAAAGCTCAGGCATTGATTCCAAGCCTGTATTATGTAAAAGAGACTCCTGTATCCTGCCTGGAATATGGCAAAAAATTATGTATGCTGATCCGCAATAAGAATCTGGAAGCAGTGTGTTCAGAAAGAAAAGAAAGAATGTTTTCTGCTGCGAAAAAAACATTTTGGGACAGCAGCCGGCAGGTCTTTACCAGCGGCCAGACACGTCAGGTATCCACCTCCAGCCAGATATGGATGATCCTGGCAGAGGTAATCCAGGGACAAGAGGCCGCAGAACTGCTGGACAGGGTATCCGATTGCCCTATCCTCATGGTAACTCCTTATATGCATCACTTTTATGTACAGGCTCTTCTTTTATCAGGTGAACTCCAAAAAGCAATGCAGCATTTGAAATGCTACTGGGGAGGAATGATCTGTGCAGGAGCAGATACCTTCTGGGAACTTTATAATCCGGAAAATGAAGAAGAAAGCCCTTACGGTTCTGCATGCATCAACAGTTACTGTCATGCCTGGAGCTGTACGCCTGCCTGGCTGCTCAGAGAGATGTACGGTCCAGAGGTGAACACCAACGAAACGTAATTTAATCTCATCATTCTTCTTTTTCTTGTGGAGATTTTCTTCATTTAATGATACAATCATTCTATCATGTATTTTTCGGGAATCTACGGCATTCAGCGCAGTAAGCTTCCCGTAGTACATTATCAGTTACTGTTCACACGGCGCCGTGCACCCTGCTGCACGGCGTCCGGCAAAATAAAGTAACATTTGCCATAAGATCCAGCCTCTCGCCGAAGGCGACTTAAAATAGGCTGGATACTGTTACTGAGGCACCCAAAGGGTGTGAACAGTAACCATTATCAAATCTTGGAGGAATGATCATGCAAAAAAGAAATGGAAAGGCATTGCTGCCTATCGGAGTATTTCTCGTACTTTATCTGGGATTGGGGATCTTATTTGAATATGTTTTGAAAATCCCTATGGGATTCTACAATATCCCGATCGTGGTATCGTTTCTGACTGCGCTTCTGGTGGCCTGTATCCAGAATCCGGAGTTAAAATTTGACGACAAGCTGGAGGTCATGGCAAAGGGCGTGGGGGACAAGAACATCATGACCATGATCCTGATCTTTCTGACTGCCGGTATCTTTGTAGGCGTAGTGGGTCGGAGCAGCGCGGAAAGTGTGGCTTATTTCCTGCTCTCCATCATCCCGGCACGGTTCTCCGTTCTGGTGCTTTTCGTGGTAAGCTGCTTTGTATCCCTCGCGATGGGAACCTCTGTGGGCACGATCACGCTGATCACCCCCATTGCGGTATCCGTGGCAAGCGGCTCCGGATTCGGGACCGCGCTCTGTATCGGCGTTGTCATGAGCGGAGCCATGTTCGGAGACAACCTTTCGTTTATTTCCGATACCACCATTGCCGCATGCAACGGACAGGGCTGCCAGATGAAGGACAAGTTCCGGCAGAACTTCGGGATCGCGCTGCCGGCGGCGCTTGTGACACTGGTCATCTTTTTCTTAAAGACATTGAATGCGGAAGTGGGGGATGCCATCGTAAAAGAATACAACCTGATCCAGATCATCCCCTATGTGCTTGTTCTGTTCGGCGGGATCCTTGGGATCAATGTATTTGTCGTCCTGCTGATCGGCATCGTCTCTGGTTCCTTTATCATGCTTGTGACCGGGGCGACACAGGCGACGGAACTGCTCGGCAATATGGGCTCCGGCGCGTCCGGCATGTTTGAGACGACCATGGTGGCCATCCTGGTATCCGCCATCTGCGCACTGATCCACGAATACGGCGGCTTTGCCGCGCTGCTGGCATTTATCAAGCAGATCTTCAAGGGAAAAAAAGGAGGACAGCTTGGGATCGGCCTTCTGGTCGGCGCCATGGATATTGCTACTGCCAACAATACGGTTGCCATCGTCATGGCCAATCCGATCGCAAAGGAAATGGCGGAAGAATATGAAATTTCCCCGCAGAAGACCGCTTCGATCCTGGATACCTTTTCCTGCGTCTTTCAGGGGGTGATCCCCTACGGCGCGCAGATGCTGGTAGCGATCTCGGCGGCAACAGAGCTTGGCTTTGAGGTATCAGCCTTTGATATCATCCCGAACCTGCTCTATCCCTATATGCTCCTTATCAGCTCCCTGCTGTTTATCTTTGTGATACCGTCCAGGGAAGCACAGTAACCGCTTAAAATCTCAGACAATATTTGGCAAAAGAAAGCCCGGTCAGCTTTTCAGGCAGACCCGGCTTTCTTTTTATTTTTTTATCATACCAGCTTTCACACACAGGATATTCCCATATTCAACATTGCCCGACCGGCGCAAACGAGAGGCTGCATCCGATAGCCGCTTTTCTATCACATGAAATTACCGCGCTATCCGCGCCTTGCCGCAAGCTCCGCACAGTTCTCCTCCACTCGCTTTTTGTTCAGCGGATAGATGAACAGCAGGAGCAGGATTGCCGCCGCGATAATACCGAGCAGCGTGCGGTTTGTTACAAGGCTCTTGATCAGTTTCCCCACTTCCAGCTTTTGGTTATTTGCCTCTACCGGGATACGTTCACGGACCAAAATAAACTTCCCCGCAGCAAGCTGCGGGGTATTAGCCTGGACCTCGCTTCGCTCGGCATTTTTGTAAAACGCAGCAAGCTGCGGGGAATCAGACCCGTGAGTGATTGAAGCTTCCCCTTTTTTGCCGCCAGGATCAGACTTTATCGAATCTGTTCAGCTTGCCGTTCAGACTTTCCACAAACCCCTCCGGCATCATGGAGCCTGCCGTTTCTCCGATCTTTTCCAGGTTCATGGATTTGAACATGTCCCACATTCCCTCACCGGGAGTCACCTTCATATTCATAGCCAGCTTTACGGCCTCCTCCACAATTGCAAAGGCCTCCGGACATTTGGCTATCTCTTCCATCGTATCCTTGATGCTGTACTTTCCTTCCGGAAATTCCATAGGCGCTTTCAAATCCAGATCGCCGGCCAGCTTAAACCAGTTCGCCACGCCTTCCGCTCTCTCATTGACTTCCGGAAGCACATAGATTGCCGGCTCCTTCTCTACCTTTTCCAGCGTCATACTGTCCTTTAAGTCTCCGGAGACCGCCGTCACAAAATTCTGTCCCTCTTCCAAGGCTGCCCGGAATACGAATACCTTGTCCGCAGATTTCTCTTCCAAAAGCTTCCCGTTCAGATACAAGGCCACTGAGGACTGGTTGGAGTACACCCGGATCTCCGTCGAGTCGCCGGCCCTCTGCGCATAGCGTCTGCCGCAGAGATGAAGCACAGGCTCCTTGCTCCAATATGCCTGGTAGATATAATAGCTGTCCTTTTTTGTCTTCCGGTCCATGGTCATCAGGCCTTTGTTGTTCCGTCCTGCCACCCCGCCCTCGTCACGCGCCGCGCAGCCGAAATCGAACATATTCCACACATGGCTGGACCAGATCCAGGGACGCTCGTCCAGCATCTTCGCCATATGTTCATGGTACAGTGCCTGGTATTCCTCACTGTAATCCTTGCAGGCCGGATTCGGGCCGTGGTAGGTAATGATCCCTTCACAGCCGTATTCGGACAGGCCAAGACAGATCTTCGGATGTACTTCATGGAAATGATCCATCCAGGGGCCGTTATCCTCCATCCTTCCGCCGTACCAGCCGAAGTAGTGGTTATAGCTCTCTACATCGGTAATATCATGTATCGGGCTGTCCACAGGGGTCATAGTCACATGCGCGATCGTTGTCAGGCGGGTGGGATCCAGTTCCTTGCATAATGCATTCAATTCTTTATGGTTTTCCACCAGCTGATTCGAGATCCCGCCAATCAGGATCTCATTAGAAATTCCCCAGAAGCAGATCGACGGATGGTTGTAATTCTGGATGATCAGCTCCTTCATTTGGTTGATACAGTTCTGATGCGCATCCGGATCCGGATTCATCACACTGATAAACGGGATCTCCGCCCATACGACAAATCCCATCTCATCACAGACATCGTAAAACTCCTGAGAATGCTGATAATGCGCAAGCCGGATGGTATTCGCACCCAGCTCTTTGATGAGCCTGGCATCCTCATAATGGTCTTCCCTGTTCAGCGCATTTCCTTTATAAAGCTGATCCTGATGACGGCTCACGCCGCGCAAGGGGATCTCCTTGCCGTTGATGATAAATCCCTTCTCCGGATCACAGGAAAAGCTTCTCACGCCCGTACGCGCGGTTACTTCGTCATATGCCTCATTGCGCCGCTGCAGGGTGGCTGTCACCGTATACAGATAAGGACTGTCGATCTCCCACAGATGGACGTCGGGAACATACAGTGTAAGCTTTGTATCATCCGCCGGCCGGACTCCCGCAGCCACTTCCTTTCCCCGGGCATCCAGGACGGAATACATTACGGTAAAATTTTCATCCCCTCCTGCTATCCAGGATTCCATCTCAAACACCGCTCCGCCGTCCTCACACGGCCTTGGCGTGATCTGGATACCCGGTCCTCCGTAGTATTCCAGTTCAAAGTGTGTCTTCGGCACACTAATCAGGTTTACGCCCCTGTAGAGCCCGCCGTAAAATGTAAAGTCTGCTGACTGGGGATACACACTGCTTTTATTTTCATTGCTGCATGCGATCACCAGAAGATTGTCCTCATCCTCTCTGCACAGATCCGTAATATCCGCGCGGAATGTGGAATATCCGCCTTCATGATAGATCACCCTGGTTCCGTTTACAAAGACCTCGGCCTGCTGCCCCGCCGCCGGGATCTCCACATAGACCCTTCCTCCCTCCAGCGGCTGGACAGGCTTCCGGAAGCTCTTTGCATACCAGAATCTGCCGCGGGCATAACTCCCGTTCCCGTCATGGCCGTCCACCGCATTCCATGTATGCGGCAGATCGATCTGCTTCCAGTGCGACGGGAACTCCTCCGGCAGCCCCGCGTCCTCCTGTATAAATCTCCAGTCCCTGTTTAAATTGACAATATTCCGCATATTGTTCCTCCTTCTTTCCGCAATGTATATATCCAGTTATATTTGGGCATTTCATATAAAAATCCTTCTGTTTATCTACATTGCTTTGTATTATTTTTCATTATATTTTTCTACATTATTCATTTATAGAGAGAATTTTTTGGATTCTTTGTATTATTTTTGGATATTGTTATACACGAATCTGCCCATTAAATCCATTGTCCAGAAGTGCGGTATTCCAGATATCTATTATTTTGCGCGACTGTTTAAGCGCATTATGGGTACAACGCCAAAGATATTCCGCCAGAATGTGCCCCATGAAGTACATTCTGACCTTCCGGCCCGCAAAAAGCAATAAGGTGCTGTAACCTCCCCAACAATGCGGACAGGCGCCTGAAAATCAGGCGCCTGTCCGCATATTTCATTTCATCCGGATCCCCTGATCCAGAATCTCTATTTTTCTTTCCTTCAAAAGTCTTCCGACCCCGCGCTTGAAGGCTGCCTTGCTTATGCCAAATTCCTGGCGGATCCTTTCCGGATCTGCCTTGTCGTTAAAGGGCAGCTCCCCGCCGTATCCCCGGATCACTTCCAGGATCATTTCCGCATCCTTGTCCATCTGCTCCGGGATCTTGTCCCGCAGATTTAAGTCCAGCTTGCCGTCCTCCTTTACTGCAGTGACCCTGGCTTCCACACGTTCGCCCACACGAAGAGCGCCCACCGCGTCCTTCCTGGGGATCAGGGCGGAATACCTGTCATCCACTGCCACAAAGATTCCAAAATTATCACTGGTATCGTAAATGATGCCTGTGACCTTATCATCCTTTTGATAAGGGGAATCTGTCTGGAGAAGGTGGTATACCTTCATCGTGGCGCACAGTCTTTCGCTCTTGTCAATATACAGAGACACCAGGCACTGATCCCCTTTCTGCACCTTCGCGGTCTGCTGCTTAAAGGGCAGAAACAAGTCCTTATCCAGTCCCCAGTCCAGAAATGCCCCCATCCTGTTGGTATCCGCCACCCGAAGCACCGCCAGCTTCCCCAGCGTCAACTTGGGTTCCCGGGTGGTGGCGATCAGCCTGTCATCTGAATCCTTATACAAAAATACTTCCACCGGGTCTCCCGGTTCGATCCCCGCCGGCACCTGCTTTTTCGGCAGAAGTACCCTCTGCTCATCATTTCCCAGATATACGCCGAAGGAGACTTTCTTTACCACGGTCAGTACCTGCTTTTCTCCTAATTTCATCTCTCGTTCCTTTCTATATTTATAACCGAACCGCACCTGCAAACGGCTGCTCTTCCTGTTTCCACTCGCAGTACGGCCCGGCTCTCTCCAATCCGGATGCCCACGGCATCAATCCGCAGAACACGCGCCACTCAGGATATGCCGTGCTACATGCACACCGCTGGCCGACGCATGGGACAGGGAATGGGTCACGCCGCTGCCGTCTCCGATCACATACAGCCCCTTATACGGTGTTTCCAGGTTCTCGTCTATATTAACTTCCATATTATAAAATTTGACCTCTACGCCGTACAGAAGCGTATCATCATTGGCTGTCCCCTGCGCGATCTTATCCAGGGCATAGATCATCTCGACCAGGCCGTCCAAGATCCGCTTGGGCAGGACAAGGCTTAAGTCTCCCGGTGTCGCTGCCAGCGTCGGGCGCACCAGCCCTTCCTCAATTCGCTTCCAGTTGCTTCTGCGCCCCCGGATCAGATCTCCGAAGCGCTGCACGATCACTCCGCCGCCCAGCATATTGGACAATCTTGCAATACTTTCCCCATATCCGTTGCTGTCCTTGAACGGCTCCGAAAAATGCTTCGCAACCAGAAGGGCGAAGTTGGTATTCTCCGTCTGCTTTTTGGGATCCTCGTAGCTGTGCCCGTTTACAGTCACGATTCCCTTCGTATTTTCATTGACTACGATCCCATACGGATTCATGCAGAAGGTCCGCACATTGTCCTCAAATTTTTCCGTCCGGTATACGATCTTGCTTTCATACAGCTCATCCGTCAGGTGAGAGAAGATCTCCGCCGGAAGCTCCACACGCACGCCGATATCTACCCGGTTGGAGCTGGTCGGGATATTCAGTTCCTGACAGACCTCTTCCATCCATTTGCTGCCGCTCCTGCCCACAGAAACGATACACTTGTCACAGTCGTCCGACTGTTCTCCGCAGAACACACGATAGCCCTGTTCCAGCAGTTCAATATGGTCCACCTGATGGTGGAAACGGAACTCTACCTTGTCCTTGAGTTCCGCATACAGGTTTTCAAGGACCACATAATTGATGTCCGTTCCCAGATGACGCACGGACGCGTTCAGAAGATTCAGCTTATTCTGCAGACAGAGCTTGCGGAATTTGGAGCCTGCGGTGGTATACATCTTTGTGCCCTCGCCGCCGTGGGACATATTGATCTCATCCACATATTCCATGAGGGAGATCGCCTCATTTTTCCCAATATGCTCATGCAGGGTCCCGCCGAAATCGTTGGTGATATTATATTTCCCGTCGGAAAATGCGCCTGCGCCGCCAAAGCCGCTCATGATCGCGCAAGTCTTGCAGTTCACACAGCTTTTAATCTTCTTCCCGTCGATCGGGCAGTTCCGCTTTTCCAGCGGACTGCCGGCTTCAAACACAGCAATCTTCAGATCCTTGTTTCCTTTCACCAGCTCATACGCAGAAAAGATCCCTCCCGGGCCTGCGCCGATAATGATCACATCATACTTCATCTTTTTTTGCTCCTTTATTTTTTTATCCTGTCATCCTATTCTCTTTACCTATTGTCACATCTGATTTCCCGGCAGCAGGCCGGCTTTTCATTTCAGTTCCGCCACCACATAGGCGCGGCCCGTGTCATCACACAGCTCTGCGACTGTCCTTCCCTCTTCCCGGGAAAGCTTCGGGAAAATGCTGTCCCCCATAACGGCAGATTTTTTATAATCCACCCGCAGCCTGTGAACAGGAAAGTCCCCCGGAAGCAAGTCCATGACCATCTGGATATACTGGCTGTTATTCACGTGTTCGTTAGTATCAATATGCGCCCTTCTCACCGGGAACGGCTCCAGCGCCTGCGCAGCCTCCGGAAGCCGGATCTTCCTGCCTTCGTAATCCATTTCCAGCGGCTCTTCCAGACCGTAGGGCGCAATCTCCTCTTCCCCGGGCTTTACGGGTCTGCCTGCCTCCGCGTCCATGAATACCCATATGGAATTGGCGCAGGCCAGGCGGTTTCCATTTTCGTCATCTATGTAAAAATTCCGGTTTCCGAAAAAGCCTTTAAATCCGGTAGCCAGCGTACCCACCGTGATTCTTTCTCCCAGCTTCGGGTATCGTCTGACTTCCACCTGCCAGTAGGAGAGAAGCCACGCCCGTTTTCTCTCCCGCAGGACGGACAGTCCTACCCCGATGTCCTCTGACTGGAAGGTGCTGCAGTCCTGCAGGTAGTTCATCAGCGCCGGCAGAGTCAGTGTCCCCTGATGATCCACCTCGCTGTATCTTACTCTGCTGTCAAATGTATATCTCATTTTTCTTATCCTTTCCACCGCTCCCAAAAATACCACTTGATCTGAAAATCGGCCTCTGTGGTCATATGGGCATATTCTTCCTCTGTCAGCACATTCTTAAGCTGCTGCTTTCCCTCCTCAGGGACTACTGCATTCGACGCATCCTGGAAGCAGAGGCTGGGGTACAGCACGCACCACCAGTTATGCCCGTCCGCGTCTCCGAGCTCGACCCGAAGCGCCTCATAATTTCCCGACGGAAATGTCATATCCCCGTAGGTCCGGTCCGGGAACCAGCATGTCGTGACCGCGGCATTGACCGGATAATCATACCCCTGTTCCTCCATGGTCCCGCGTCCCACCTCTTCCAGCTCGTCCACATGTCTGCGGATCCAGCGGGCAGTCTCCTGGGCGTTCTTTGTCTCCGGCATCTCTTCTTTCAGATAATCCAGGATCCGGTCCCTCACTGTGATTTTCAGTGTCTGATCTTCTTCGCTATCGCTGTTGGCAAGGATATGGAACCGCAGGACCTCTCCGGCCAGACGCTCCTGCATCCTCTCTCTGGCCTCCATGCCGGTCCTCCACATCAGAAACCATGTGACCATTGCCGCGAGAAGCAATGAGAGTATCAGAATCATACGATTTTGTTTCATATGTATACTTCCTCCATCCTCTTGTCCCCAAATGCTTCACTGCATAAGCATTCCGAAAACATTTTTGATATCGAAAGTATTGCCTGTTTACCCGCAAATATACCGTATGCCGAAAAATTCCAAGGACGCCGCGCCCTGTCATTATTCCTGTCCGCGCAGGATATCACTGACCCATTCTACCTGGTTGTCAATATGCTGACAGGTGATCTGCGTCGCTGTCTCCACTTCGCCGTTTTCAATAGCGCGGATGATCCCCTGATGCTCCTCCAAAAGCTTTGGATGACATTCCTTCCGCTTCAGATACTCTACCCGATAACGGTACATCTGCTCCCGGAAATTGCTCAGGAGCTGAATCAGCCTCTGGTTGTCCGTTGCCATATAGATGATGTCATGGAATGCGACATCTGCTTCGGCTACAACCGTAATATCGTCGTTTCCCAGGACCTTCTCAAAATCCTCTTCCGCATTTTTCAAATCCTGCAGCCCCTGTGCCTGCATCCGCTCGCATGCAAGCCGAACTGCCAGCGCTTCCAGTGAGCGCCGCACCTCCAGCACGTCCCGGAGACTTTTTTCCGTGATCTGCGCAACCTCTGCGCCCCGCCGGGGAATGATAAGTACCAGGCCTTCCAGCTCCAGCTTCCGGATGGCCTCGCGGATCGGAGTCCGGCTGACGCCCAGCTTATTGGCAAGCTTGATTTCCATAAGCCGTTCTCCGGGCTTTAATTCGCCCCGCAGGATTGCCTGCCGCAGCGTATTGAACACCACGTCTCGGAGAGGCAGAAAATCATTCATATTTACTTCAAATCCAGGCTCCATCCCTCATTCCCTCCTTGCATTATGTACGTTGGTCACATAGACCTGTTTTGCCAGAGCTTTTCTTCTGATCCTTTCCTGGGCATTTCTTGCCTTTATTTTATTTTCAAACAGTCCGAATACGGTCGGCCCGCTTCCGCTCATCATCGCATTCAGAGCTCCAGCCTCCATCATTTCCTGCTTAATTTCCCGGATTACAGGATATTTGGGGATCGTCACATCCTCAAGCACATTTCCCATGCATGCCGCCGCATGTTTCAGACTCCCCTCCTCCAGCGCCCGGATCAGTCCATCAATATCCGGATGCTTCACGATCTCTTTCGAATCCAGCGCTTCATAGACCACCCGCGTAGACACGCTGACTGGCGGTTTGGCGATCAGCACCGCGCACTTGGGAATGGAAGGCAGAACCGTCAGCTTTTCGCCGATGCCCTCTGCCAGCACGGTTCCCCGCAGAATGCAGTAGGGTACGTCCGCTCCCAGCTGAACCCCACGCTCCATCAGCTCCTGACGGGTAAGCTCCAGCCCGAACAGACGGTTCATTCCGAACAGCACCGCCGCCGCATTGGAGCTTCCTCCCGCCATGCCTGCTGCCACAGGGATGTGCTTATCCAATGTAATGCGCACCCCTCCTTCCAGATGAAATTCCTCTATCATCATCTGTGCTGCCTTATATGCGATATTCCCCGAATCATCCGGGAGATAGTACAGGTTGGACGAAAGCTCAATCCCCGGTTCTTCCCTGGCTTCCAGCCTTACATTATCATACAGATAAACAGACTGCATGACCATACGTACATCGTGATATCCATTTTCCCTTCTCCCAAGTACGTCCAGTCCCAAGTTTATTTTGGCAAGCGCCTTTAAATCCATCTGTCTCATCCTTCTGTCCTCTCTGTTTTGCAGCCGGCTTTACGCAAATATCCAAAGGGCATCCCCATTATGGTCATTCGGCCGTTTCATAAGGTAAATGATAAAAAAACTCCTCATTAGCAAAGTCCGCCATGAAGCCGCATTCTAATGAGGAGGTCATCAGTTCCATATCACACCCTGGCCAATCACCGCGCTGATTGGCCAGGAGGTTGATCAATTAAAATCTTTTTCCGTCAATATGATCCGATCTGAATCATCCCTGTTTTTCCCCAGCACACGCTTCACCAGCTTTTTCGCAGATGCTTTCTGTGAATGCTCCATTGCCTCGTCCATCACTTCCTTGACCTCCGCAATGGTCACGGCATGGTCTTCCCTCTGCAGCATATCAATCCGGCTGTATAGGGCAAGGATCCCCATCTCATCAATCTGGTATCCATTTTCCTGCGCATAGGTCTGGCCGAATGTAACAAGCTCATCATTGATCAGGATCGGAACCTCCAGGCGGCTTGTAAACTTTCTCCGGAACTCCCTGTTGGACGTCAGCAGACGGTCAAGGGGTTTTCGCTGGTCCTCCAGTACGATCAAAAGCTCTCCGGTGTCCCTTTCCATGGCCTTGTTCACACGTGCTACTGTTTTTTCATTCATCTTGCCGGCTTTTTCAATGATCAGCGCGCCGCCGTACAGCTTGCTGAAAATGTCGCTGATCTTCTTTTTATTCAGCGAATCTCCGGTCACGATCGCAACCCTTCCCTGTCGGATATTCCGCTGTTTCTGAATTGCTTTTACCACGTCCACGGCAAGTACGGTTTTTCCATTTCCTTTGTTTCCAATGATCAGAAGGTTGCCGGTATTGGAAGTTCCTCTCCGGTTGGTACAGTTTTTATCCTGCTCCAGCACATCCACGAGCTGTTCGCTCATGCCCCGGACCGGTACAAAGTAGGAAAACAGCTTCTTTTGTTCTTCCGTCAGTCCTGCCCTTGTGCCGATTCCGCTCTGCGTTTTCAGGTCATATCTTCCATGTACGACAAATCCCGTGTCTGACAGGGAAAGGGCATCAGAGATCTCATCCATCGGCAGAGGCGAAGTCTTTCCGGTGGCGATCAGCTTCGCAGTCTCCTTTCGGCTGAGCGGAGTAGACTTGGAAAGGATATCAATCTCCTCTTCTTCATCCGGAACCTCACGCTCGTCATACCGTCTCCCGAAAGATCTCTGGGGCCGGAACTCATGTTCCAGATCTACTTCCGCGGAAGCAGCATCATACTCTGCGTCCTCTTCCTCATAATACGCATCCTCTTCGTAATACTCCTCTTCCTCATAGTTCCCTTCGTAGTCATCCTCTTCGGCATACCCTTCGTCGTAATCTAGCTCATAGTCATCCTCGTATTCCGCTTCCTCGTCATACTGTCCACCCTCGTATTCCGCTTCCTCGTCATACTGTCCATCCTCGTATTCTCCCTCATATACAGCTTCCTCATCCTCATATTCAGCTGTATATTCAGCTGTATATTCCGGATCATACTCCTCATATTCCTCTTCGTATTCCGGCTCTTCGTCTTCGTAGATTTCAGCATACTCGGGTTCCCCGGTCTCATATCCGCCGTCCTCATATTCTTCTCCGGTGTCTTCATACTCCGGCTCCGCAGCCTCATATCCGGGTTCCAGTTCTTCATATTCCGGTTCATCCTCGTATCCGGACTCGATCTCCCCGTATTCCGGCTCGGCGCCGTCATATTCCGCTTCTATACCTTCATATCCCGCTTCGGCTTCCTCATACTCCGGCTCGGAAGCTTCATATCCGTTCTCTTCCTCCCCATATTCAGGTTGAGCTTCTTCATACCCCGTTTCTATCCCTTCGTATTCCGCTTCGGCTTCCTCATACTCCGGCCCGGAAGCTTCATATTCGGTCTCTTCCTCCCCATATTCAGGTTCGGTTTCTTCATATCCCGGTTCTATACTTTCATACTCCGGCTCGGAGGCCTCATATCCGGTCTCTTCCTCCGCATATCCAGGTTCGGAGACTTCATATCCCTGCCCTGCTTCATTATAAGCAGGTTCTATTTCTTCCAGTTCCGGCTCTTCATACTCCGGTTCCTCATTCGGATATTCATCCTCATATTCGAACTCCTCGTCTTCCTGGTACTCTATCGTAAACCGTTCTCCGGCTCCGTCGCTGATCTCTCCGTACTCAGCTTCTTCCTCATATCCTTCTGTCTCTTCCTCATCCTCTCCGCCGAAGCTGATCTCTATATCCTCCGGATATGCCTCGTTCTCCGGTCCTTCATCATCCGCGGGCAGCTCATCCGGATATTCTTCCTCGTCCAGAACATCGTCATAATCCTCAAACCACTCGGAGGACTCATCCACACGGAGATTTTCCGCCACCGCTCCCATATTCTCCGCAGGCTCCTGATCCGGCTGTACGGCAGGTTTTTCCTCCTGCTCTTCCCTTTCCGCCGGCTCTTCCATCGGAATGACGCCTTCAATCTCGTCGATCATTCTCTGAATATCCAGCGGCAGAATAGGTTCTCCCGGCTTTCTCTCCGCCGATTTAGCCTGGCTGTCCGCCGCTTCCTCCCCCAGATCAGACATCATATCCAGAAGGTTCATCTGCCCCTCCACCTGATCTCTGCCTTCAGCAGAAGAAGCCTTTGCCGTCAACGCATTCATGTTCTCAAAAGGCTGCTCTTCTTCCTCTTCCAGCTCTTCTATGGTTCTTCTGGCTTCCTCATCCAGCTCTTCAAAGATCTTTCTGGCTTCCTCATCCAGTTCCGCAATCACTTCTCCGGCCTTTTCATCCGTCCCGGCGGTCACCTGGTCTGTTTCCGGCTCCGCAGAGACTGCCGCGGCTTCTTCGGATTCCGCAGAAGCGCCGCCGGCCTCCACGCCAAGTCCTGTGATCATATCCAGAGTACCTTTATCTAATATCCTGGTATCACCGGACAAGACAGTTCCAAATTCCCTGGTATCTCCGCTGAGTCCCGTCTTCGTCTCAACGATATGAATCCCCAGAGTATCCGGAGACTCTCCCGCTTCCGCATACAGCTCTTCCAGAGTCTTCTCTTCGCTGACAGCCGGTTCAGGCTTCTCAGCCGGCTCCGCCGTCTCGGAATGTATAGGCTGCATAATGGTCGTAACAGGTTCAATATGGCCGCTTCCGCCTGCTTCCGGCGCGTCATCCGGAAATGCATCCGGAATCAGTTCCTCCAGGTCCGGATCCACCTTCAGCTCCCGCAGCCCCTTCTGGCCGGAGATCTCATCCACCAGCTTCAGATCCGCAACAGATTCAATTTCTTCAATGGCCCCCATGAACTTATCTTCTTCAAATACCACGTCTGTACTGACCGGATCGCTGGAAGAGTCCCTGACTTTGTCCTCTTCTCCCATGCCCAGATTCAGCAGGCTTTTCAGTGCTTCATCAAGCTTCATGGTACTGCCGATCTTTCTTCCTGTTATCTCCCGCTTCTTCGTCTCCTGCGCAGGCTGCTCATCCTTCTCTGCCTGTACACCATCTGCCTCTGCGAGCATCTCCTCTACGGACTCTTCCTTTGCGGCTTCACCCTTTTGGCTGCTATATTCCACCACGTTCGGCATCTCCATCGTCTCATTGGACATCCTGGCATACCGATTGTCATACTTTTCCTGCTGTGACGGCGTCAGCGGCTTATACTGCATCTTCAGCTCCATAGCCTGATAGACATACTTTCCTTCATTGAACCAAAGGATCAGGTCATCGCATTCTTCCAGACATTCCGCTGTCATTCCCGCTTCCTGATAACGCTTTGCCAGTTCATATGCCCACTCTTCGATATACTCCGCTTTCTTAAACGACTCCAGAGCTTCGATCTGCTGCTCAATGGGCGCTCTCTGAGCACGCAGGATCTGATACCTGAGTATGAACTTGTTGGGATCCTTCGGCGCGATCTGCTGAAAATCATCATAATAGTCAATCGCTTCATCTACATTCTTCGTTTTCAGCGCAAGCGTACAGAGACGATATACGATCTTCCTGCTCCCCTCCGCACGGTGATAAGCAATGTTCAAAACTTCGTAGCTTTTCTGATAGTCCCCGTTCTTTTCATAGATATCACTGACGTCTGTCAGCATCTTCGTATTGCGCACTCTTTTCCAGTCAATACTGTCTGCGATCTCCGCAGCCTTATTAAATGCACCGTCCTCCATAAGTTCAAGCATCTGTCCTGTCTTCAGCTTATACTCATATTTGTCCACTGCCGATCACCTCGTTATTATTGTGTGTATTTTTCGTTACTATGAGCACCCTGTAACCATTCTTCCCCATAGTGTACCATAACTATCGAATAATGTCAAAAAAATGCATCCCCAAATCTTGTTGAAGATGCATTTTTTATGATTTATTTAGTTTTTTCATTCTTTTTATTTTAAAAATCGGAGGAACCTCTCGACTCCCACTCCTGTAAGACCTTTACTTTTTATATAAATACTTTAGCAGGTATATGTACGTTCGCTTTCTCCGCTCCTCTCCATATATTCATCTCTTTAAAGTATCACCTTTAGTTATTCCATCTATAATCGTTTGCCTGCTGCAGTATTGTTCATCAATATTCCAACAATCTACTAAATTATTCTTCCTATAACCTGGAATACTTTTATAAAAAATGGAATCTCTCCGATGTTTCTTTACACATCCCGGAAATCCTGCTATCTGTGGCACCTGTATTCAATATGTCTGCAAATGCTGAGTCTCTTGATTATCATCCGGCATCCTCATACTCTCCGATTGTTCATCCTTTTCATACTATTTTACCGGATTCCTTTATCTCAAATAAGTAAAGGTCTCTTCTTCACAGGAATGTACATCTGCCGTACCACTGACATATTGAATTGTAATGAGTTCTATACTGTCCACGGGACCTTTACCTCCTTTTCTTAATATTCCAACCACCCTCCGGACCAGAATCTGATGATTATATAAGTTATGTCTCCCCCGGAAAATGGCTCCTATGTGAGATATCCTGTCGATTGCTTCGATGGTTGTATCTCTTTTGGATTGAATTTATAATACCACAGGGCTTCTTATTTGTCAACACATTTTTTGAATATTTTTCCAATAAATTTATAATTGTTTGTTTTGAATGTAATTTTCTGAAATTTAATTAGATTCTGACAAATAGATCGCTTATTTATATATCCGTAACAAAAGCAAAAGCCCCGCGCTCAAGCAGGGCTTTCAAAATATATCTATACTGTCTTCGAAGCATACGGACTGCATGACGCCGCGCAATCCGCATCCGTTATTTTTCTACGGCTCCTAACAGATCTCCGCTCCCGCAGGCATCTCCTTTTCCGGAACCATGAGGGACAGAACACCGTCCGCGTCCTCCGCGCAGAGCAGCATTCCTTCCGAGAGAACTCCTGCCAGCTTGGCTGGCTTTAAGTTCACCAGCACCATGACCTTTTTGCCGACCATCTCTTCCGGGGTGTAATGGGCCTTGATCCCGGATACGATCTGTTTCACCTGGCTTCCGATCTTCACCTTGGAGCAGAGGAGCTTCCGGGACTTCGGCACCTCCTCGCAGGCAATGATCTCGCCCACCTGGAACTGCAGGGCGCCGAACTGTTCAAACGTAATCTCCGGCTTTGCCTCCATGTCGATCACGCTCTCTTCCTTCTCCGCGGAACCCTGATCCGCCTCTTCCTCCACCGGAGGATGCTGCTCTTCCACCTTTTTCATCACTTCCTCCAGATCCAGACGCTGGAACAGAATCTCCGGCTTGTCTGTCACATGGCCTTCATTGAGCTGCGCCAGAATCTTCTGGCTGGTGGAAGGCATAAATGCCTCCAGAAGCCTTCCGCCTGCGGAGATCCCCTGGATCAGATTCCACAGCACGGTCTCCAGACGGTCCTTTTTCGCCTCCTCCTTTGCAAGCACCCAGGGCATTGTCTCATCAATATATTTGTTGCAGCGCTTGAACAGATTGAAGATCTCTGTCATCGCGTCCGCCACACGGAGCTCGTTCATCTTCGCTTCTACCGCTTTCGCCGCATGCTCCATTACAGCCTTCAGGTCGGCATCCACCTCTTCCGCCGCGCCTTTGTCCGTCACCGCGCCGCCGAAATACTTGTTGGTCATGGATACGGTACGGTTGACCAGGTTGCCCAGCGTGTTGGCCAGATCGGAGTTAAGCCGTTCCACCATCAGCTCCCAGGAAATGACGCCGTCATTTTCAAACGGCATCTCGTGGAGTACGAAGTAGCGGACTGCGTCTACGCCGAAGAAATCCACCAGTTCGTCCGCATACAGTACATTTCCCCGTGATTTGCTCATCTTGCCGTCCCCCTGGAGCAGCCACGGATGGCCGAAGATCTGCTTCGGGAGTGGGAGATCCAGCGCCATCAGGAAAATGGGCCAGTAAATGGTATGGAAACGGATGATGTCCTTTCCGATCAGATGCAGGTCAGCCGGCCAGTCATGCTCAAACTGTTCCGTGCTTTCCCCGTCGCACTCGTATCCGATCCCGGTGATGTAGTTGGTCAGTGCGTCCAGCCATACATAGACTACATGCTTCGGATCAAAATCTACCGGAATCCCCCATTTGAAGGAGGTTCTGGACACGCACAGATCCTGCAGGCCCGGAAGCAGGAAATTGTTCATCATCTCGTTTTTCCGGGATACGGGCTGGATAAATTCCGGATGGGTGTTGATATGTTTGATCAGCCTGTCGGCATATTTGCTCATTTTGAAGAAATATGCCTCCTCCCTGGCCGGCTGCACCTCGCGCCCGCAGTCCGGACATTTTCCGTCCACCAGCTGGGACTCGGTAAAGAAGGATTCGCAGGGCGTACAGTACATTCCTTCATAATATCCCTTGTAAATGTCCCCCTTGTCGTACAGCTTCTTGAATATCTTCTGCACCTGCTTCTCATGGTATCCGTCCGTTGTGCGGATGAACTTGTCATAAGAGGTGTCCATCAGATCCCAGATCCGTTTGATCTCGGTAGATACACCGTCTACAAACTCCTTCGGCGATACCCCTGCCTCTGCTGCTTTCAGCTCGATCTTCTGCCCGTGCTCATCCGTCCCGGTCTGGAAAAATACGTCGTATCCCTGAATCCTCTTGTACCGAGCGATCGCGTCCGCAAGAACAATCTCATAGGTGTTGCCGATATGCGGTTTGCCAGATGTATAGGCAATCGCAGTTGTGATGTAATACTTTGGTCTCTCTGACATTTTTATCTCTCCTTCTTTCTTAAAAGTAAAAACCGCCTTCTCAAAAATCATATTCTGATGATTCATAAGAAGACGGCTGTATGCCGTGTTACCACTTCTAATTCGCCCTGCCCTCACAGACAGAACCTCCGCAAGTGCCTGCTTTGAAATGTTAGCATACGGTCCCAAAAATGTCAAGGGATTATCTTCCGTATTTCCCGGTCATAGGTGAAAATCCCGTTCATCTCTTCTTCCACATCGCTCAGCTGTGTATAAACACTGGCACACAATCCTTTTGGGATCTGCTCCTTTACCTTTGCCATCTGCGCCTGAAACGCGGCATTCAGGCTGTCCAATGTTTTATGCGTTCCATAGCCATAGAGCTTGCTGCAGGCACTGTGTCCCGCAACCCGCAGGGAATATCCTCCAAATTCCGACAATACGGTAGCGCGCTCCTTTTCTGCCGCAAATTCCAGCTTAAAGAAATAATTGTGCATGCTCTGCAGGTCCCCGCCCTTCTGGTCAAACCATCCGCTTGCCTGGTCGATCAGCCGGGTGCTGTCGCAGAGCCTTGCGATCCTCGTCATATCTTCTGTCTGGAACTGCCCCCAGCCTTCGTTGAAGATCACCCATACCGCAATGGACGGATGTCCTTTCAGGATCCGGATCGTCTCCTTCATCTCCCGGACAAATTCCAGCCGGCCCTCCTTATGGGCGCGCGACAGCAGATGGGGATAGATATCTGCCATCTTCCATTTTTTCCAGGAGATCAACGTCGCGGCGTAGGTCACAAACCAATGCCTGTAGTAGGTTCCCCCGTTCACCATGTCCTGCCACACCACCATTCCCAGGCGGTCGCAGTGATAATACCATCTCTGGGGTTCAATCTTGATATGCTTTCGGATCATGTTGAAGCCCATCTTCTTCATCTCCAGAATATCAAAGATCAGCGCATCATCCGAGGGCGCGGTATACAGCCCGTCCGGCCAGTAGCCCTGGTCAAGAACGCCGTTCTGGAACTGAACCCTTCCATTCAGGCAGATGCGGGGAATCCCTTCCGCATCCGGTTCCACAGTAAATGTACGGAGAGCAAAGTAGCTTCGTACCTGATCCTCCCCCATGGTTACAGTAAAATCGTAGAGCCAGGGTTCCTCGCAGGTCCACGGACAGACCTCCGGAATCGGAATTGCAAGATACGCATTGGACATGCCGGAAATTTCCGCTGTCATCGAAGGCCGCTCCGGACCGTCCGAAGCCGTGAGCTGTCCGGATGCCTGCGTCTGCATTGGTTCCGGATGACGGATACGCGCTGCTTCCGTGTGCGGCTCTTCCGTCCGTTTGGATGGCTCCCATGCCTTCTCATCGGCCGATGCATGGATGCGCGGCGCCTGGATCCGGATCGTGACAGGCGCCGTATTCTGTGACCTGACAAAAATCCGGACCCGTTTTTGATCCAGCTCCGGCTCTGTGATCAGCTCCTCTATATAGTTCTCCGGCACGTACTCCATCCAGACGGTCTGCCAGATGCCGCTCTGGGCAGTATAGAACATGCCGCCCTTTTTCAGCTTCTGTTTCCCCTTTGCGTGGTAAGAAGTATCGCTCAGATCCTTGACCGCAACCACGATCTCATTCTGCATTTCAGATCTGTCAGTCTCCTCTGCTCCAGGGCAGACGCCGGACGGTCCTGCTCCTGTCCTTGGAGCGGTTTCCTCCGGCATTGACGGAAGCCTTCCGCAGCGTAGGTACTTCGTGATGTCTGCGGAAAAGGGGAGATATCCTCCCGCATGCCTGGCGGCCTCTTTTCCATTTACATATACCCTGCATGCCTGGTCCACGGCGCCGAAGTGAAGGATAAGGCGCATACCCGCATTCTGCATTGCGCAGTCAAACTGCCGGCGGTACCACAGATACTCATCCGGCTTAAGCTGCCGTTCCACCCCGGAAAGTACGGTTTCGGGCGAAAACGGCACCAGGATCCTGCCGTCATATCTTTCCGGTTTTTTGAATTCCTTCGTAAATGCATAATCCCAATACCCGTTCAGATTGACATAACTGTCCCGTCTCAGCAGAGGGCGCGGGTATTCCTGTAAAATGTCATTTGCGTCAAGCACCTTTCCCCACCGTGTATATAACCGCTCCATAGACTTTCCTCCTCTCCATAAATGCGCCAATACAGAAAGCCTGCCGCCGGCAGCCCGCATACATTCGTATACTGAACCCCTGCCACCGGCAGTCTTTCCGCATACATTGATATGAAAATGGGCAGATCATCCGTCTGCCCGTTTTGTTTTCGCAATAAGTACGGAGTGGCGCCCCATATTCACTACGATTTCTCCTTTATGAATAATGTATTCATCCTTTTTTGTTGTAAAACCATCTTCATAGGAATAAATCAGCCGTTTCATCCTTCCGGTAACAGGCACTTCCGCCATCCATACCGGGACAGTGACCTCCCGAAGGCTCTCACTGTTGTTCAGGATCACAACTACCTGCTCATCACCCTGAAACCTTCCGTACGCCAGCACATCCTTCTCCCAGTACAGCATCCGTAAGGATCCTGTACGAAGCGGCCGCTCATTCTTATGTATCTTGATCATTTCCCGATGGAACTCTATCATCCGCCGGTTCTCTTTTCCCCATGGGTACGGCCTCCTGCTGTCCGGATCCGTAAATCCGCACAGACCTGCCTCATCTCCATAATATACCGTAGGCGCTCCGATCCAGGTCATCTGCACCGCAACCGCTTCCGACATGACCGCAAGGCTGACACCCTCCTCGGCGGCTCTGTGATCCATGCTGCCCAGACGGCCTGCCACCTGGTTGGTCCGTGTAAGAAAACGGGAGTGGTCATGATTGGAAAGCTCGTTCATCGCCGTCTGCAGGGACGACGTCTGCATACAGGACATAAAATGATTCATCGTATTAACAAAATAATCCGCGTTTCCTAATAAATCCGGCCTGTATTCGTCGCTGTGCTTTTCCATCCCGGTCAGGAACCAGGTCAGCGGTTCCATAAAGGCATCATAATTCATGATGCTGTCCCACTCATCCCCCTGCAGCCATTCCGCAGGATCGCCGTAATGCTCCGCCAGGATGAGCGCATCCGGCCGAACCCCTTTGATCTCTTTGCGGAACCGTTTCCAGAAGGCATGGTTATACTCATTGGTATGGCCTAAGTCCGCCGCCACATCCAGCCGCCATCCGTCTACGTTATAAGGCGGAGACACCCATTTCCTGCCGATCGCCATAATATAATCTTCCAGCTTCCGGGAATCCTCATAGTTCATCTTCGGCAGGGTATCATTCCCCCACCATCCGTCGTAGCTGGCATTGTACGGCCATGCGTCATCTGCATTATCATGAAAATGGAAAAAGCTCCGGTATGGGCTGTCCTTGCTGATAAACGCGCCCTTCTCATAGCCTTCCTGATTCTCATAGATCCTCTCCCGGTCCATCCATTTATTGAAGGAACCGCAGTGGTTAAATACTCCGTCAAGGATCACCCGCATACCCCGGCGGTGGATCTCTTCTACCAGCCGGATAAACAGTTCGTTGCTTGCTTTCAGATTTTCCAGGTCTCCGACACGCTTTTTATACAATTCCGCGTTCGTATTATCCTCGGCTCCGTCCGGCAGCGCCTGGCCTCCGTCCTGAATGATGAGTCCAAGATGCGGGTCAATATAATCGTAATCCTGGATATCATATTTATGGTTGGAAGGCGATACAAACAGCGGGTTGAAGTAGATCACCTCCACACCCAGCTCCTGCAGATAATCCAGCTTTTCCATCACGCCCTGGAGGTCGCCTCCGTAAAATCTGCGCACATCCATGGCGTGGGGCAGTTCGTTCCAGTCGTCCACCTTTCTGACAGGCTCGCCGATATAGATATATTCCCGGTCCCTGACGTCATTTTCCGGATTTCCATTATAAAAGCGGTCCACAAAAATCTGATACATGACGGCGCCTTTTGCCCAGTTCGGTGTGGAAAATCCCGGTACGATCCGGAACGAATAATGCGGCTTGATCTCGTCCGATACACCGGTACGGTCATAATAACAGACCTCATCTCCGCAGTGGATCTCAAAATAGTAAGAAAAAGTTTCACTGCCAAGCTTCCAGCTGATCTCGTAATAATCAAATACGCCGCGTGTGAGTACCCGTTCCATCTGATAGATTCCGGAGTCCGCCACCAAAAGGACCGTACTGACATTATTCCGGGCCGTGCGGAAACGCAGCCTGATCCTCTGCCCTTCCGCAGGTTCGGGCGGTATCACATAGGAAGAAGTCCCATCACAGAACAATGCGTCTCTGCACATCCTGAAATCTCCTTTTTGTTTGATCGATTCACAGACCTCTTCCGTATTTTCCTCTGTTTTGATAACGGCCTCTGGCTTTTCTTCTTTTCGTTCTATGTCTGCTTCCTGATTCTGATGCTCCTCTCCAATTTCATGCTTTTCCTGTCTGAAGTCACCCTTTGGCCATCGCATACTTTTTTTCCAAGATTTAAAAAACTGTGATTGCATTTTCTACCCCCTTAAATAACACTGTGCCTGCCTTCTCCAATTGTTGCCTATGCACTCACATCCGGTATGTCTGTCATTCCCTCCCCAAATTTAGGAACTACATCCAAATAGCCTGATCTGTTACTTTTTTCAGATTCCCGCAGGATATACGTCAGAATGGATCCCGTCCATATCCAGGACGTTCATATTCTCCGCGGAAGGTTTGTCAAAAAGCGCTTCAAATTCTTTCCGTGATATCTTTTCCTTCTCAAGAAGCAGCTTCGCGCATGCGTCCAATACGGAATGATACTCCTGCAAAAGCCCCCTTGCCCGGTTATAGCACTCATCAATGATCCTCTTCACCTCTTCATCAATGGTGCCTGCGATCTTCTCTCCATACCCTCTGGATGTATGGCCGAAGTCCCTTCCGATAAATACCTCGTCGCTGTCATTGTCGTAGTTGATCAGGCCGAGGCGCTCGGACATGCCGAACTTGGTGATCATGGACTTTGCGATCGCTGTCGCCTGGCGGATATCCTGAGATGCCCCGGTGGTAATGTCATCGAAGATCTCTTCCTCTGCCACGCGTCCGCCCAGTGATACGGTGATCTGCTGCAGCATATGCCCTTTTGTATTGAACATGTCGTCCCGCTCCGGAAGGGGCATCGTATAGCCTCCTGCCGCCCCGGTGGGTACGATTGACACACTGTAGACCGGCCCTACATCCGGCAGTACATGAAACAAGATCGCATGTCCCGCCTCATGATAGGCTGTGATCCTTCTCTCCTTCTCCGATACGATACGGCTCTTCTTCTCCGGTCCGATCCCGACCTTTACAAATGCATGGCGGATATCCTTCTGCTGCAGAAAGATCCGGTTGTCCCTGGCCGCAAGTATCGCAGCTTCATTCAGCAGGTTTTCCAGGTCCGCCCCGGTAAATCCCGCAGTGGTCTGCGCGATCTGCTTGAGGTCCACATCATCGCCCAGAGGCTTGTTTTTCGCATGGACCTTCAGGATCTCTTCCCGACCGCCCACATCCGGACGGCCTACGATCACGTTCCGGTCGAAACGTCCCGGCCGAAGGATCGCGGGATCCAGGATATCCTTGCGGTTGGTCGCCGCCATCACGATGATCCCTTCATTGACCCCGAATCCGTCCATCTCCACCAGGAGCTGGTTCAATGTCTGCTCTCTCTCGTCATGTCCGCCGCCTAGCCCGCTCCCGCGGCGCCTTGCCACGGCGTCGATCTCATCGATAAAGATAATGCAGGGAGCGTTTTTCTTAGCATCCTGGAACAGGTCGCGTACACGGGACGCGCCTACGCCCACGAACATTTCCACAAAATCGGAACCGGAAATACTGAAAAACGGCACTCCGGCCTCTCCGGCGATGGCCTTGGCGAGCAGCGTCTTGCCGGTTCCCGGAGGTCCCTCCAAAAGGACTCCCTTCGGGATCCTGGCCCCTACCTGGATATATTTCTTCGGAGCCTTCAGAAAGTCTACGATCTCTTCCAGTTCTTCCTTTTCTTCCTTCAGTCCTGCCACCTCGGCAAATGTCACCTGCTTGTCCGCCGGGCTGTTCAGACGCGCGCGGCTTTTGCCGAAGTTCATCGCCTTGGCGTTGGCGCCCCCGCCTCCCTGCCGGTTCATCAGCATAAAGATCAAAAGTACGCCTGCCATGGTGATCAGAACCGGCACCACGACCGTGGTGAACATGGTGTCCTCCTGCACCTTCAGAATCTGATAATCCTTCACATTATACTTTTTCAGAAGTTCTTGGACTTCATTCACGTCCGACACGTATACGATCCTGGATGACCGGGGATTGTTCAGCGTCACGGTCACGGTTCCGGTGGGCACGGACCTGCTCTGGTTGATAATGGCTCCCGCCACGTTGCCGTCTTTCAATTCCTGTTCAAAACGCGCATACGTCATCTCCTGGTCGCGCTGCTGCATCTGTCCTGTAAACCAAAGCGCAAAAAACACGATGGCAATAAACATGACGACACTGGCACCGCTCATTGTCCTGTACTTGTTATTGTTATTCAATGGTTTCTGCTCCTTCCCAACTTTATACTCCCTCTACCACACCGATGTACGGCAGCGTACGGTATTTCTGCGCATAATCGAGACCGTAGCCTACAACAAATTCGTCCGGGATCTGAAAACCGACATAATCGGTCCTGACTTCCACGACCCTGCGGTCCGGCTTATCCAGCAGCGTGCACAGACGGATGCTCTTCGCTCCCCGCTTTTCCAGTTCTCTCGTCAGGAAAAACAGGGTCCGCCCCGAATCAATGATGTCTTCTACGATCAGCACATCCTTGCCTTCCACGGATTCATCCAGATCCTTTTTGATCTTAATATTGCCGCTGGAGGAAGTTGCGTCTCCATAGCTGCTCACGTACATAAAATCAATCGACACCGGAAGCGTGATCCGCTTCGCCAGCTCGCACATGAAAAACGCGCCGCCCTTTAATATGCAGATCAGATGAATACTCTTGCCCGCATAATCCCTGCTGATCTCCTGGCCTAATTCTTCGATCCTCTTGTCTACGTCCTGCTCTGATATCAGTTCCCGAATTGTCTCCGCCATCTTTTTTCCTCCGTAATGCATGTTCTCTTTTGAGTACTTATTTTTTACTCCTTAAGCTTCATTTACTCTCATACTTCTTTTTAATCCTCTTTCACAACCTCGATCTGCAGGATCCGCTCTGTCCGGCCCGTGACCTGGTACGCACTGCTCATGCGGTGCCCCAGGATCCACAGGATCTGACTGCCGGACGCGATGCAGGGAATGGTGTCCCTCTCTCCCGCAGGTATCTTCTCATTGATGAACCAGGATTTTAATTTCTGGCGGTGTCCCGCCCGATCAATGGTAATCTGATCGCCGCCCTGTCTCGTCCTGATACAGAGCGCTGTTTCTATTATATCATAATCAAACCATTTCGTGTACTCTTTTTGTGGGATTTCCTCCATAGAAAAGCACATTGTTTTCGGGAAAATCCTGCATCGGATGGTCAGCCCCATATTCCGAAGGCAGGTCTCCCCCGGAATCCGCAGCGGATATCCAGGGTTTTGCCCCTTTGGCAGCCTGCGTGGATCCGGACTTCCGTCTCCGTCGGCACGCCAAGCTTCCTCAGCCCTTCCGGAAGACTCAGACAAAGCATCTGCTTTGTTTTCCTGCTTCCGGTACAATTCCACCCCTTCGTAAGTACGGACCGCACGTATGAAAAGTGGAAGGTCCAGGCTCCTGCCGGACTGCTTCTGAAACAGGTCCAGAACCCCGCGGATATGGATTCTGCCTACATCCCGCATCTGCCCCGCCGCCAGCTCCATAGCCTTTTGGATCACCATCGTACAGAGGATATCCGGTTCTTTTTCCCGAAGCTCCTTTGTGATCAGGAAATGTCCCGGCGCAGCCTGGATCTTGACATATTCCCGAAATGCTTCCTCCGCGCGCAGCTCCATATAATCCCGGACTTCCCGGAGCTGTTCCATTACTTCATTCATATGCCGGACAGCCTGAAAATTGACCTCCTTTTCCAGAACAGGGATCACCAGATGCCGCAGCTTATTGCGTGTATACTCTGTATCGCCGTTGGTATCGTCCGTGCAGTACCCCTGCCCCCTTTGTCTCAGGAGATCCTCGATCTCATTTCGGTCCAGGCAGAGCAGCGGACGGATGTACCTCCCGTTGACAGGCCGGATCCCGCCCAGTCCTGTCAGTCCGGTCCCTCTTGCCAGGTTCCACAGGAGTGTCTCCGCATTGTCATTCTGATGATGCGCCAGGGCGATCTTCGTTCCCCCGCACCTTTCCCGGATCTGCTCAAAGGCTTCCCGGCGGATGTTTCTGCCACACTCCTCAAGAGATTGTTTCCTTTTTTTGGAAATTGATTCCAAATCCACCCGAAAAACTTCCAGAGGAATGCCATATTGTCCGCACAGCTCCCGCACAAACTCCTCATCCCGGTTCGCCGCTTCCCCCCGCAGGCCATGATTGACGTGGACTGCCGTAAAGGAAATCCCCATCCGGTCCCGAAGATCCAGAAGCACGAAAAACAGGCATACCGAGTCTGCTCCTCCCGATATACCTGCTATAATATGATCTTCTGCCGAGATCATATGCTGTTTTTCTATATATGCCCTTACTTTTTCCATAATATCCCTCAGCCTTTCGGGTATACTATACTCAATACGGCTAAAAAAAGCAAGAACAAATATTGCTGCGGTTCACTATTCCATTTCTCTGACATTTTTTCTGACCTTGAGGATCATGGAGGGCGCAACGGAAAGCTCATCCAGCCCCATCCGTACAAATTCCTGAGTCAGCTCCAGGTCCGCTCCCAGCTCGCCGCAGATGCCTGCCCATTTTCCATGCTTATGGGCATTGTCCACAACCATCTGGATCATCCGAAGGATCGCCTTGTGGTGAGGATTGTAAAAATCATCCAGCTTTTCATTCTGACGGTCAATGGCCAGCGTATACTGGGTCAGATCGTTGGTTCCGATACTGAAGAAATCTACCATCTCCGCCAGCTCGTCGCTGATCATGACAGAGGCCGGTGTCTCAATCATGATCCCCTGCTCCGGTATCTTGTAGGGGATTCCCGCGTCGTTGAGCTCGCATTCCACTTCATCCACGATGCTGTAGATCTGCCGCACTTCCTCTGTGGAAATGATCATCGGATACATGATGGAAAGGTTGCCGTATGCTGCCGCCCGCAAAAGGGCGCGGAGCTGTGTCTTGAAAATGTCCGGCTGCTTTAAGCAGATGCGGATCGCCCGGTAGCCAAGGGCCGGATTGTCTTCGTTTCCCAGGTTCAGATAATCCGCCTGCTTATCCGCGCCGATATCCAGCGTCCGGATGATGACCTTCTTGCCTGCCATGGTCTGTACCACCTGCCGGTATGCCTGGAACTGCTCCTCCTCCGTCGGAAAATCATTCCGCCCCAGATACAGGAACTCGCTTCGGAAGAGGCCAATGCCTCCCGCGTCATTTTCCAATACATATCCCACGTCGCCGACGCTTCCGATATTTGCATAGATATTGATCTTTTTACCGGAAAGGGTCACATTTTCCTTTCCTTTCAAAGTCTGCAGAAGCTCTGCCTTCTCCTGCTCCTCTTTCATCCGGCTTTGTGTCTCCCGGCACAGCTCTTCTGTCGGGTCGAATACCACTTCCGCTTTGAAGCCGTCCACGATTGCGGTCTGGCCGGTATGGATCTCATCCAGGTTCATCGGCACACCGATCAGTGCCGGAATGTTCATCATACGCGCAAGGATTGCCGTATGGGAATTGGTGGAGCCATGGACCGTGACAAATGCCAGGATCTTGCTCTTATCCATCTGCACCGTCTCGCTGGGACTTAAGTCGTCCGCAATGATGATGGACGGCTCCATGGAGCTGAAATCCACATCCTCCTGTCCGGACAGGTTGCGTACCAGGCGGTTGGAAATGTCTTTGATATCCGCAGCCCTGGCCTTCATATAATCATCATCCATGTTGGCGAACATCTCGGAGAAGTTGTCTCCGGTCACTGCCACGGCATATTCCGCATTGATCTGCTCCGTGCGGATCATGCTGCTGATTGCGTCCCGGTAATCGTCGTCCTCCAGCATCATCTGATGGACCTCAAAAATAGCGGCGCTTGCTTCGCCCACCTCGATCACGGCTTTATCGTACAACTTCTGGAGCTGCTCCTGTGCTTTTCCCGCCGCCGCCTCTACTCTGGCGATCTCTGCCTCCGGATCCTCGGACCTTTCCCGCTTCACCTGGAAATCATTGTTCTTTAATACGGCCGCCGGGCCGAGGACGATTCCCTTGTATACGGATTTTCCTGAAAATTTTAACATAACAATATACTCCTATGAAATGAGCCGGCTGGAACATCCTTGGATGATCCAACCGTACAACTGTAATCGTTTTTACAGGTTTGCCTCGAAGAATGCCTTGATGTCTTCGTATGCCTTTTCTTCGTCCGCGCCCTCAATCTCTACGTCTACAACGTTGCCGCATTTTACGCCCATTCCCATGATCGCCATCAGCTTGGTCGCCTCTGCGGATTTCCCTTCTTTTTTGATCACGATCTTGCTCTCATACTTCTTCGCTTCCTTTGCCAGAAGTCCTGCCGGTCTTGCGTGGATTCCAATTGCGTCTTTAATCTCATAGCTAAATGTCTTCATGATAAATCCTCCTAATATGTATGTTTAGGGAAACAGCGGGGCAGAGCATACGGTTTTCAGATGATACCTGCCGCCTTTTAGCCGCTTATCCTTCTCTGGTTATCATCATAACACTCTGTGGCGGATTGGAAAAGAATAATTGTTTGCAAGATTTTTGAAATGGATTCAACCAAGTCGTTGTCCATACCTTTGGTATTCCCGGCCTATTCGGCAGTCTCATATTCATATTTTTCGATGATCCCCGCCGCCTCTTCCGGCGTCCTGCATTGGTGAAGACTCTGCTTAAAGTTCTCGTCTCTGAGCAGATTGACCAGATTGAAAAACGCCCGCAGATGGGTCTTGTGGTCAACCGCGCTCAGGCAGCAGACAAATTCCACCGGATCCAGCTCCTCCACGCCGAAGGGCACCGGATCTTTCAGGCGGATCAGGCTCATGCCGACTCGGATGCTGCCCTGCTCCACCCCTTCGTGGGGGACCGCGAATCCGGGAGACAGGACGATGTAGGGACCGTTTTCATCAATGTTGGCGATCATGGCATCAATGTAGCGCGCCTCAATGTATCCCATATCCAGCAGGATTTCTCCGGATCTGCGCACTGCCTCCTTCCAGTCTCCGCATTCCACATCAAGCATGATTCGGGTGTGCGGCAGCAGTTCATGGAGATACGGCGGCTCGGCTTCCGATTCCGTGTCCATGGTCTGATTAAAATATTCTCCCACGATCTTCCGGATTTTCCGGATCAGCTCCGGAGCGGCATCGGGAACCGATTCCCGGATGACCGGATCCAACTTTTCCAGAAGGCCCTTAGCCGTGATCTCATGCTCCTCTCCGCGGACAGGGAGATTCCGGCTGTCCCGCAGGCTGTCGATCTTATTGCCCACCCGGATATAATCTTCGTCGTTTAACAGCGGAGAGACAATCACATGATCCAGGCCGCAGCCTTCCAGCGGAACCGTGGAAATAATAAAATCCGCCTTTCCGGGATCCATGTTTTTCGCTTCATGGACGGAAATGATATCCACGATCTGGAAATTAAAATGCTTTTTCAGCCTTTCCAGCAGAAGCTGAGACGTCCCGATACCCGCATGGCAGGCCACGATCACATGGAACGCGATCTCCTTGTTCTTTTTTCGTTCCAGAGCGGCGCATACGTGGACCGTAATGTACCCCAGTTCAATCTCTTCAATGGGCTCGCCGGTATACTGCTGGAGGATCGGCAGTTTTTTCCGGACCGCGGCAGCCACCTCCGCATTTTCCTCTAAGATCTCCTCGATAATCGGATTGTCCGGATAGACCGGAGACGCGGCGGAATATACGGATTCCAGATGCGCGGACAGATTTTCGAAAAAGTCATAATCTCCGTTCAGATTGACCCGCAGCTCCTCTGAAATCTGCCAGATAAACTGCCGGGTGATAAACTGCAGCTTTACTGCATCCCCCTCGCCGGTTCTCTGCCGGGTGTACCTGGCCATGGAAAGCAGCTCGCTGAAAAACTGTATCTCATCCTCTGTTGTACGGAAATGACAGTATTGTGAGATCAGCTCCAGGATATCCTGTGCCATCTGGTGTTTGCCGCTGACATTTTTTCTGCGTACCTCTATATATTCTCCCATCAGGTTCCGGTTGATCATAATTTCCAGATAAAGCAGTACCTTTTTGAAAGAATCGTCCGTCAGGTAGCATTTGTGAATGTGCTCCTGCTCCGTGATGATCTTCTGGAGCATGGTTCGGGTTTCCTCGGGTACATGGATCTGCCCGGTCATAAGCTCCTGCTCAGCCATACTCTGACCGGAATCCGCGGCTTTCAGCAAAAAGACTCTTTTGTCACTCTCCGTCCCCTGTATGCGTAAGCCCCGGCTCGGATGGGACACTACCTCCAGGCCGCCTTCTTTTACGCATGTCTTGATCTCTTCCAGGTCATTGATCACGGTCGCCCGGCTCACGAACAGGGTATCGGCGATTGCAGACAATGTGGTATATTCCGACGAAGTGACCAGCAAAGCAGACGCAATCCGGATCCGTTCCCCTTTGGACAGCTTGTAGGCGTAAAAATCCCCATCTGAAACGAAGGAAAGGATCTGGTCAAATGAAGGATCTCGTATGATCTGGCCTCCGCTTTTCAGCTTCAGTTTCAAAAGTTCGTTTTCATTTAAAATATCATTGATCGTATTCAGATCATTGCGTATTGTCCTCTGGGATACGCCGAACTGCCCTGCAAGCCCGGAAATGCTGATGGGCTTTTCCGGGGCGCAGAGCTCATGTATGATGGAAATGGTTCGTTTGTTCATTGGTGAATTCCTTTATCATGTGGGAATCCCAACATCCATACTGCCGGAGCGGAAACCTTCCAGATCCAGAGTGATATATGGATATCCCAAATGCCTGATGTAATTGATAATATGCGAACGGTATTGGAGTAAAACAGGAAATTCTCCGGTATCCACCTCAATTCTCGCAATCTCGCCGTGGATCCGAAGTCTGACGTTATATAGTCCAAAGCCTTTCAAATAGGCCTCTCCCTGTTCCACCTTCTGTATCTCTTCGTAAGAAAGGGCCGCTCCATATGGAAATCTGGTCGCCAGGCAGGGCGCGGCAGGCCGGTCCGAAACGGACAGGCCATATTCTTCTGCCAGACGGCGTACATCTTCTTTCGTAAAACCGGCCTCAGCCAAAGGGCTGATCACTCCCAGCTCCCGGATTGCTTTTAATCCCGGACGATAGACATGGAGGTCGTCCTCATTGGTCCCTTCCTGGATATTTTGGATCCCCAGTTCTTCGGCTTTTTGCAGTATCTTTGTAAACAGATTCTTCTTGCAGAGGTAACATCTGTCCGGCGGGTTCTGGCGGATTCCTGCTTCCTCCAGTTCATCCACCGGGATGACCAGATGGGAGGCCCCAATCTCTTCCGCCACTTTTTTTGCATGTTCAATCTCACAGACCGGATGAAGGCGGGTCTGCATTGTCACCGCATAGATTCTGTCGGACTTTCCTGCCGCCTCACATACAAGCTTTAACAGCAGGCTGCTATCCACGCCGCCGGAAAATGCCACGATACAGCCTTCTTCTGCATAAGCCTGTATCTGGTCTTTGAGCCTGATCTTTTTCTCTTCGTATTCTGTCATTGATATTGTTCCTGCGCTTCTCTTTTTATGATTTCAAATGCATCCCGAAAACTGATACCGTTCTTTTTTGCCAGACGTTCTACCGAAGCATATTCCGGGTAGCCGCGTCTCGCTCCGTCCGGCAGGATGCAGACCTTGACCTCTGCCTCTCCCAATGATGTAGTGATCTTTCCCGCAGACCGTTCCAGCACGGTCCGCTCCATCTCCATTTTCCGAATGCCGATGGTCGTGGTTTCCCGGAAAATGATCGTCTCCATCTCCGGCACAGTTTCCCGGTCACAGATTACATTGAGCTGATATGCCGGGCGGTTTTTCTTCATATAAACAGGCGTGTAATGTACATCCCTCGCCCCTGCGTCAAAGAGGCGTTCCATGACATATCCGAGAGCTTCGCCGGTGCAGTCGTCAATGTTCGTTTCCAGACGGTAAACCACATCTTTTGGTATGCAGGCTTCCTTCTGGCTTTTTTGACCATCCGTTCCCGCGTCCGCGGATTTTTCCGCGCTTTCGATCAGCATCGCGCGGAGCAGGCTGGGTCTGTCATAGGTACGTTTTCCCGCGCCGATCCCGGTCTTTTTTATTACAAATGACTCCGGCAGCTGCTGTGCTGTCCGGATCGCCGCCGCAATGGCCGCCCCGGTAGGCGTTACCAGTTCGCCCTCCGTCTCGGTCAGGCGCAGAGGAAGCTGACTGGCCTGCGCGATATGGACCACCGCCGGAACCGGCACCGGAATCACGCCGTGCTGGCAGCGTACAAAGCCCCGCCCTTCGTAAATCCTGGGGATGACCGCCTCCGTGATGTCCAGATTGTCCAGACACACAGCGGCCGCAACAATATCCACAATGGAATCCACCGCGCCCACTTCATGGAAATGCACCTGATCCAAAGGAACACCGTGGGCTTTCGCCTCTGCCTCCGCAAGGATGGTAAAGATACGGACTGCCAGAGCTCTTGCCCTGCTGCTGAGATCCGCCTGGCTGATGATTTCCAGTATATCATTTAAGCCGCGGTGGATATGTGGGTGGCTGTGATGGCCGGCTGCATCGCCGTGAGCATGTGTCTCCGCCGGATCATGAAAATGTGAATGGCTGTGTATGCCTTCTTGAGAATGTTCATGGTTTTCCGCATCGTTATGGTGATGTAAGTGGCTGTGCACATGTCCTCCCTCCCCATGCAGATATTCCATATCATGGTCATGGTTCTCATGCTCTTCGTCCAGCCGTACCAGGAAATCGCAGGCGTCCAGCCCGGATTTTTTTACCCGGCTGACTTCGATTGAAAATCCTTCTACAGGAAGGCTCGCAATCGCTTTTTTCATAACCTCCTGATCCGCGTCAAGGTCCAGCAGCGCGGCAACCGTCATGTCCCCGCTGATGCCGGACGAACATTCCAGATATAATGTACTTCCCATTTTTTTCATTCTCCTTTCACTGCCAGCCGATTGATCTGGGTGGCAATATAGCCTGCGCCGTAACCATTGTCAATGTTGACCACTGCAATTCCATTTGCACAGGAATTGATCATGGTAAGCAGCGCGGACAGTCCGTTCATACTTGCTCCGTAGCCGACAGAGGTTGGGACCGCTATAACCGGATGGCTGACCAGACCGCCGAGAACACTTGCCAGCGCCCCTTCCATGCCTGCAACGGCCACCACACAGTTGGCCCGCTGGATCACATCCAGGTGGGAGAGCATCCTGTGGATGCCGCTGACACCCACATCATAAATGCGGTTTACATTTGCCCCGAAGTATTCCGCCGTCTGTGCTGCTTCCTCAGCCACCGGGATATCCGCCGTGCCTGCCGTACAGACCGCGATCTCTCCGATCCGCGGCTTATCCTGCTTTTCAATTTTCAAGATATGAGAGACCTCATCGTAAGCCACCTGCGGCAGCACCTCCCGCACTACCTCGTACTGACGCTGCGAAGCACGGGTTCCGAATACTTCTCCATTCTCCTCATATAACCTTTTATAAATATTTTTCAGATGAACATCCGCTTTTCTGCTGCAAAATACGACCTCCGGGAACCCGGAACGGATCTCCCGGTATGTATCCAGCTTGGCATACCCCATCTCTTCATAGGACTGCTTCTGAAAATACCGCTCCGCGTCTTCCACCGACATCCCGCCGGATCTCACCTGCTCTAAAACCTCTCTCGCATCCATTCTCGTTTAAGATCCTCCAACAATCTTCTCACAACTCTACTTGAATATAAAAATTTCCTCAATCGGGGCCTCCACCACCCTGGAAATGTCAATCGCCAGCTTTAAAGACGGATTGTACCGCGCCTTTTCCAGACGCATGATGGTCTCCCGCCTTACCCCGACCTGGACAGCTAACTGCTCCTGCGTCAACTCCTTTCGCTGTCTGTATTTTTTCAGTTTACACTCAAAATCCGGCATAGCTCAATCCTCGCTTTCGGCAGTCTCGTCATCATGATCGTAGCGATACAGCAGATATTCACTGAGAAGCAGATATAGGCCAATCGTGAGTGACAGAATGATCCGCACTGCGATCAGCGTATATTCCGGATTTCCCATAAGATCCCCCCGCCCCAAAAGCAATGTGAGGATAAACAAAATGGACATCACAATTTCCATCGAAGCAAACTGAGCTTTTACTTTATTCTCCTTATACCGTTCATCCCGAAATGTATTAGACATTTTGCCTTCGAAGAAAAAGCCGAAAAAACCAAAAAATGCAAAAAATACAAATGCGGACATATTTTTATTAAAGCCATAATTCCAAAAACCTAAAAAGCCCAAGAATCCCAGAAAGCCCAAAAATCCCAGCTTCGGATTAATCTTTCTGGATGTAGATGACCGCCTGTCCCTCCGGTTATTTTTTATGATTGCTTTTACAAGGAGTATGAACAAATACAGCACGTAGATCCATGTAAGAAACACAGAAGCAATCATCGGCAGATCTTGAATCCGAAAAACATAGGCAGAATAGTCCATAGGCGCAACAATCCTTCCTTCATTATACATAGCAGAATACCACGAAGCAGCAATGTTAATGAGTATGCATATCAGTCCAAAAATCATAAGGAATCTAATTTTTGTTCGTTTCATAATTAAGCTCTCCTTTACGTGATATATTTATCTCTTTATGAGATAAATATATCACGTAAAGAATTGCCTGTCAATAAGGAAATGACAAATATATCTCTTCTTAGACTTTACCAGCTACATTCGTAAGTATAATACAAACATACATTTAAAATAATACAAAAAATCAAAAAGAAAAGCAAGCCCTATAGCCAGAAGTTGCATGACACACCTTGACCAGCTGTGACATACAACAGCCAGAATACAGCATTGACGGACTACACTTTCCAAGTTATAATGAGTGCGTTAACAAAGAATCGCATCAGGAGGGTACCGATGGCTGTTTTAACATACAATAATTATCTAAGACAATTATTGAGTAAATATGAATGTATTCTTGCTTTTGATACAGCTGCCGATTTTTTAGGTCTGACAAATGGCGGATACCGTTCTGCCGCTCAGATATTTGTTACGAAAAAGCAAAATATAGAAGGCACAGAGCAGATAAAAATTGATTCTTTCGAACAGATTGAATGTCAGGAATATCATGGGCTTCTTTGCACTACTGTTAATCAGACACTCATTAATTTACTTGAGCAAGATGGAGATGAGCAGGTCATTACGGAAAGCCTGGCAAATTATTATGAAGAAAATGGGCAATCCTTCGAAGCTTTAGAAATACCAGAGCATCTAAAGATTCGATTTAAAAAGTACAGCGAATGGAGATATTTAAAGTAAAAATGAATTGCTTAAATCAGGAAATTTTATATTATTTTGAGAAAGATCGTTTTCGCATTTTCACGGTATTAACGATCTTTCTCTTTGCTCAACTTTTGATCTGTTAGCAGCCAAATTATACTGCACCCATTCCTTATCAGCCACTTTCCATCATTTCCTTTATCGAAGCAGGATTGATCCGTCCCTCCATTGGGCCGAATGCCGCCGCATTGAGCGCCCCTGCTGCCGCTCCCATCTGCGCGGCTTCCTTCACACTCTTTCCCTGGACAAGCCCCGCCAGAAATGCCCCGTCAAAGCAGTCCCCCGCTCCGGTCGCGTCTGCCTGTTCCACCTGATAAACGCCCACCTCTTCCACACTGCTTCGCTGATAGATCCGGCTTCCCTTTGATCCATTTTTCAGTACCAAAATCTCCATCCGCGGGTATGTAAAGCAGGTCTTTACCGCCTCCTCCACATTCTCCTTTCCGGTGATCAGCAGCAGTTCCTCGACTCCCGGCAGAAAGATGCTGGTATGCTCCATCACCTCCCGGATCACCTCATGGATTGACGCATCCGTAAAAAGCTCCTTCCGAATATTCGGGTCAAAGGAGATTTTCGATCCCTCTCCGGCAAGCATACGCATGGCCTTCAGGATTTCCCGGGCAAATACCGGGCTTGACATCAGGGAGCATCCCATGATATGCATATACCTCACGCCTTCAAATTCTCCCTGCCCCGGAGCCTTCGCCTCTACAGCCGGTGTATTTCCCATATGGAAAATGAATTTTCGGGAACCGTCACTAAAATAAGTGACAAAAGCGCAGCCCGTAGCCCGCTCTTTACTTTCGATCACATGGCTGACATCCACACCATCTTTTCTCAGTCGCTCCAAAATGCATTTTCCAAAATCATCCTTTCCCACACCGCCGACGATCGCCGTCCTGCAGCCGAGCCGTGCAGCAGCGTCAATGCAGATGGCCGGCGCGCCGCTGGGATAGGGACCCCGAAATGTTCCGGCCTGATCAAGCGGTACGTCCTCCTGCTCCCGCATAATCTCAACGAGCATCTCTCCCATGGTTAAAATTTCTGTCATATGCTTCCCTTCTTTCCTCTAAGCGCAACCTTGATTACATGGTCTTTCCGATTTTCAAATAACTCATATGCTTCTTCTATCCGATCCAGCGAATATGTATGAGTGATCAGCGGCGTGGTGTCTATCTTCCCTTCCGCGATCAGCCGTAGAATCTCCTCACAGTCGCAGCCGTCCACCCCTCCGGTCTTAAAGGTCAGGTTTTTCCCGTACATTTCCGGCAGCGGAAGAACCTGGTCCTCCTCATATAGGGCCACTACCGTAACCACCGCATTGGGTCTTGCGTAATGCCATGCCATCCGGAATGTATCTTTTGTCCCGGCCACTTCCAGCACCACATCCGCGCCGCCATTTGGACAATTTTCCTGGATTGCTTTCTCCAGGCGATTCGGATCCACTGTGATCACATCCGGATAGTGCTTTCGGATAAAATCCAGTCTGTCCGGGTCCTTTTCACATACAATGATCTGTTTCGGACGTTTCAGCATCACGCAGAGCAGCGTACAGATTCCGGTAGGTCCTGCGCCAAGGATCAATACCGTATCCTCTTCTTTAATCTCAGATATCCTCGCTGCCCAAAACCCGGTTGCCAGAATATCTCCCGCAAAGAGGGCCTGCTCAAAGGATACATCTTCCGGAATGACCGTCAAGCCCTGGTCTGCATAGGGAACCCGGACATATTCCGCCTGTCCGCCGTCGATCCGGCATCCCAGTGCCCAGCCGCCGTTTTCATCCGTACAGTTGTTGACGTATCCATGCCTGCAGAAGAAGCATTCTCCGCAAAAGGTCTCCACATTGACCGCAACCCGGTCGCCCGGCTTTACGGACTTAACCTCCGCCCCTGTCGATTCCACAATCCCAACCATCTCATGGCCCACCGTAATGCCCGGCACAGCTTTCGGAACCGCGCCATGCTTGATATGAAGATCACTGGTACAGATGCTGGATAAAGTGACTTTGACAATAGCATCCTTTGGGTCTGTTAATTCTGGTTTTGGTTTCTGCTTTAATTGAAAATTGCCCTGAGAAACATATGTGTATGCTAGCATGGTAATCCCTTCTTTCTGGTTCTTACTCAAACCGAACTTGATGAAATTTTTATTAGGAATTGTCAGAAAATCATTGTTTCTTGTAAGAATTATTCTCTCCAATCTCGATCACATGCCCGTCCGGATCATAGATCCTGACCACCCGCTTTCCCCATTCATATTCTGTAAGCGGGGTCAGATAACGGACCAGCTTCGGATAATGCTCCAGCTTTTCCAGAAAATGATCCAGATTATTTTCTTCAAAGTACAGTTCCGCATCGCCGTCCCCCCGGACGGATTGTTTCCCGATCAGGTTGTCCCAGATCTTCCTCTCCTGGAGGACCAGCCCCTCCGTCAGGATTACATTGCCTTCAAAACGCACCGCAATATCCAGTCCAAACAGATTGTGGTAGAATTCTATAGACCGGTCAATATCATCCACAACAAGTAAAATATTTTTCAATTTCATCACGCTTCCCCCTAACTTTATGCAGCTAATCCGTACAGTAAAACACATGCTCAGTACAGTTTCTAAGCCTTCTTACACTTTTTTGCTGTCAGGTCATAGCTGTTTCCAATCATGATCCGAATCTCTTTATCCGGAATGCTTCCGTCCAGAATGATCGAGTTCCAATAGGTCTTGTTCAGATGGTATGCCGGAATGACCGACTCAAACGCATTACGCCAGAATGAGGTCCATTCCGGGTCGCATTTTACATTGACCCATATATACCCGTCCTTTTCGAATATCCAGGCAAATACTTTTTTATTTTCCTGATGCCGCATCACACACCAGTTGGGATCATGAAATGGATAATCCTCATATACTCCCGGATATTTTAAACACAGCTCTATGATCTCCTGCCTCTCTGTCAGCATCCTTCCCGGCCTCCCTCCGAAACTGTCTTTACGCGATCACATCATCCTCATCAATATTAAAGTTTTCAAAGAACTCCCTTCTTTTCGTCCTGATCAGGTTCACTTCCTGACACATAAACTCACAGCAAAAATCGTAAAAAGGCTTATTCGTTCCTACATCCTGTTTTTTCTGAAATTTCAAAGAGACATCGTAATAATTCACAAGCGAACCGTCCTCTGACAAATCTGCCGCAAATAAGAACGCATATTCGCAACCTGCGATCTCCTGAACTTCAAAAAATTTAGGCGCAATGAATTTCCAGTACAAAACCTCTCCCATGGGATGCCCCATATGATAATCTTTCCATTTTTCTTTCATATTATCATTTGTGCAAAAATGAACCAATTCTATCCCTGGATGTGTACTTTGTACTCTAAAGATTTTTTCATTTTCTTCCGTCTCTTTCTCATGGAATAAATGTTCTAAGAATTCTTTTTTGCTGCGTGCTTTCTTTAGGATCAGCTTATTAAAATCCTCTGCCGAAATCCGGTCTCCCACCTGATATTTTAATAAAATTGCATTTGCCTCGTCAGCCGCTTCCCCTTCTCCGTTTACATTTTCAATCGCCTGCAGTAATGTCAGGAGACGCTGAAAATCCTGCTTAATCTCGGCTTCATCCTGCAGTGGTTCAAACAAAGCCCCGCATTTCAGAGAAAAGAACATTAAAATCTCGTTTTCTTTTGTTTTGATAACGTAATATGTAGTTTTTCCGTCTTTATCTTCGGACGGCCCGTATTTCTCAAAATAAGATACGAGAGATGATCCCCTCTTACTTGCGAATGAATTAATAAGGCTTTCATTCTCTTCATTGGCTGATAATCTCTCGCATACAAAGCTGTCCAATATCCGTTCCTGTTCAACTGATATTTTCATTTGTCACACTTTCCTGGTATAACCCGTGTCAGCTCAGTCCTAACCTGGCACGCATCTCTCTTCGTTCCCGAATCCGATCGGCATCCTTTCTCATGTCCTCCAGACACATCGGATTATCACTGTTGTCGCTCTCTGAAATCCCCTCCCGGGAATGCTTCCATGCATATTCTCCATGTGTCAGTCGGCTCAAGCTCCATGAATCCTTCCATGCATATCCCTCAAATACTTTATTCATGATACATGCTGTACGCTCAATCACATCCTGCGGAATCGTACTGTAAAAGGTATCATCCCGATATGCAGAACGGATTTCCTTAATTACGGGTCCATATTTCCACCCCCAGAAAACAGCATCGAAAAGAGGTTCTCTGTTCTGTATCAAAGATTCTCTCTGTGCAAAGTACAGGAGCTTATGAAGCTTCATCTCATCAATCTTTGTGCCATATTCACTTTCATATCTGCTGCAGATATAGGAAGCAATATTCATTAAATTTTCCATAGCAACCTCCTTCTCATAATCTTATATAGTTGTAACAGTATACCACATTCCCCCAAAAATATCAGTACTTTTTTCATAATTTTTGAGGTCATTTCTTTTTGGCCGTAAACTCACGATCCTTCCCGGCCTCCCTCCGCAAATACCTTCATGGACGCCTCTTCCTCAAACTGCCTGGAATACAGTTCATAATAATACCCTCTTTCCTCCAGCAGCTCCCGGTGCGTCCCCTGTTCAATGATCTTCCCATCCTTCACCACAAGGATCAGGTCCGCCTGCCGGATCGTAGACAATCTGTGCGCAATGATAAACGACGTGTGCCCTTTCAGAAGCTTTCCGGTCGCCTGCTGGATGAGCTGCTCGGTCTGGGTGTCAATGGAGGATGTCGCCTCGTCAAGCACGAAGATGGCCGGATCCGCAAGGATCGCCCTTGCGAAAGATATGAGCTGCTTTTCCCCGGTGGAAAGCTTCCCGCCGCTCTCTCCCACATCGCTTTCATAGCCTTTTTCCAGCTTCATCACAACCTGGTCCGCCGACACGCTTCTGGCTGCCTCCTCAATCTCCGCGTCCGTAGCCGAAAGCCTGCCGTACCGGATATTTTCCCGGACGGTTCCGGAGAACAGATGGGGATTCTGCAGCACATATCCGATCTGGCTGTGGAGCCAGAGCTGAGAACGCTCCCGATAATCTACCCCGTCGATTAGGATCCGCCCTGATGTCGGCTCAAAAAAACGCCCCATCAGATTGACCAGCGTGGATTTCCCCGCGCCCGTCTCTCCTACAATCGCCACATTCATCCCGGCGGGCACATGAAGGTTGAAGCGCTCCAGCACATATTCCTTTCCATCCGGATACATAAAGGAGACATCCTCGAACACAATATCGCCTTTGATCCGTTCCCAGTTCTTCTGCTTCGGTGAAAATGCGTCTCCATATTTTTGGATCACATCCGCCCGGTCTACTACATTCGGCTTCTGCTCCAGCAGATCCGTCACCCGCTCAATATTCGCCTGACAGGAGATCAGATCCGCCAAAAGCCTTGCCAGCTGCTGGATCGGCTCAAAAATAATGACTGCATAGGAAATAAATACGGACAGCGTTCCCAGCCGCATGATCTCTTCCTGTACCATTACGCCGCCCCGCGCCAAGACCACTGCCGCCGCCACGGAGCTGAACAGCAGGATTGCCGGAATATAAACTGCGTTCAGCTTCGCGGATCGCCCCGCTGCCCGCTGCATTTCCAGCGTATGCTGAAAAAACGCGTTCTCATTTTCCTTTTCAATGCCCATGCTTTTTGATGTCTTGACTCCGGTGATCCCTTCATTGTACGCACTGGTGATCTGGGCGTTGATCTTCCTCACCTTCCGGTTCCAATGCAGGATCTTATTCTGGAAATATACCGTCAAAACCGCAATACACGGCACAATCAGCAGAATCACTACAGCCAGCCTGGCGTTCAGCAGGAACATGATCGTAAACACGCTGACCACATAGAGCAGCGCCCAGAACATATCCACCAGCCCCCATGCAACAATGGAGGCGATCCGCAGTGTATCGCTCATGACGCGCGCATGGATATAGCCTACCGGCGTCGTATTGTAATAGGAAAAGGACAGGGTCTGCAGGTGCTCAAACTGGGCCCACTTCAGATCCCTTCCCAGATTCATCTCAATGATGATCGCCGCATGGACTGAAATATAGACCGCGATTGTCTGCAGAACGATCACCAGACCGTAAAGCAGCGCAAAATGCCGCAGTCCGTCCAGGCTTCCGGGCGTAATGAAGCGGTCGATGGCATAGCTCTGGAAGAGCGGCACGACCACATCTACGCCGGCCAGGAAAATATTCAGTATAAAGGAGATTGCAAAATACTTTTTATATGGGCGGAAAAATGGAAGCATCTTTTTCCATGTCCGAAAGCTGAATGGTTTATGATACTCCTGCTCTTCATATGCCGCCATCCTCCGCGCCTCCTCCCTGCCATCGCAGATTGTTCTTTTCTTCTGACGCATGCCGCCTGCGCAAATCTGTCTCTGCGTCCGCATCCGTCTCCGTTTTCATCTGTTCCCGGTCATCCTGGCTCATCTGGATCTCGTAGATCCTGCGGTAGATCCCCTGCTTTCTGATCAGCTCATAATGCGTTCCCATTTCTTCCGCCTGTCCCTGGTTCAGCACCAGGATCTGGTCCGCCCCCATGAGAGTTGTGATCCGGTGGGAGATCAGGATGACCGTTGCCTGTT
The DNA here is from genome assembly GCF_056796775.1 of Schaedlerella sp. Lineage (NCBI taxonomy): Bacteria > Bacillati > Bacillota > Clostridia > Lachnospirales > Lachnospiraceae > Schaedlerella > Schaedlerella sp. The sequence goes on along the minus strand of NZ_JBQIKP010000006.1, from coordinate 40,906 downwards.
CCATCTCGTCGCCGAGAGCTTTTCGGATCAGAGAATCCGTCTCCGAGTCCACTGCCGAGAGCGAATCGTCAAACACCAGGATCGGCGCCTTCTGGAGCAGCATCCTGGCAATCGCCACACGCTGCCGCTGACCTCCGGAAAGCGTCACTCCCCGCTCCCCGACCAGGGTATCATAGCCGTCCGGAAAGCTCATGATCGACTCGTCCACACAGGCGATCTTTGCCGCGCGGCGAATTTCCTCCATGGAAGCATCCGGCGCGCAGGCCGCAATATTTTCCCGGATCGTCCTGGAATACAGGAAAGGCTCCTGCAATACCATACCTACATACTTCCGAAGCTGTTCCAGCGGGATCTCTCTGATGTCCTTTCCGCCGATGCAGATCCTGCCCTGCCCGTCCTCCAGCTCATAAAGACGGGTTAAAAGCTGCACGATGGTAGACTTTCCGCTTCCGGTCCCTCCGAGGATCCCAAAGGTATGCCCCTGCGGAATGGAAAAATGCACATCCGACAAGACTTCCTTCCCGGATTCATAAGCAAAATTCACATGCTCAAACCGAATATCGAAGGCATTTTCTGATTCCTGTGCCTGCACACTGGCATTACTATATTCTTCCTTTCTGCCTGAACATGTATACGCCTCTTCTTCCGCCCGTATGATATAATCCACACGCTCAAATGATACGCCGGCCTTGCTCATATCTGAAAGGATCCTCCCAAGCCCCCGGATCGGCCACACCAGCGTCGTATTATAGGATGCAAAGGCGATGAACTCTCCTACGGAAATCGTTCCGTGTACCGCCTCAATGGTCCCAAGGACGATCACCGCGACCACCTGGAATCCCGTGATCAGATCTCCCACGCCCCAGTACAGGCCGGATAATGTGCCCAGACGGATCCAGAGCTTCGCGAAAATATCATTCTTTTCTCGGAAACGGTCCATCTCGAACTTTTCCCGGCCAAAGGCACGGACCACCCGCACACCGGTCGCGTTTTCCTGGACCACCGTTGACAATTCCCCCTCCGCCTCATCTGCGTCCACAAATCGTTTGGCGATCAGGCGGTAAAACACAGCGGAATACAATACGACCACAGGCACAAAAGCCAGCACTATCAGCGACAATTTCACATTCATGTACAGCATCATGACAAAAGAGATCACGACCAGAAACACGGTGCGGAACACTTCCAGCAACTGGGTAACGACAAAGTTGCGTATCACCTCTACATCCGAAGTACACCGCTGGATGATGTCCCCGGTCTGGTTCTGGTCATGCCACTCCATCGGCAGCTTCTGCACATGGACAAACAGGGCGTCTCTTATATTTTTTGCAAAATTCTCCCCTGCCATGGCTGTATTGGACCGGCAAATGTACTGCGAGATCCCGGACAGCACCGCCACCGCGATGAGCAAAAGCGACAGGATCCAGAGATGATCGGACAGGTATCCATATTGATCGCTGCCCAGAACAGAATCTATGCTGAACCGGAAGATCTGGGGCGTCAGCGCGTTTAAAACCGTAGTCGCCAGAGACGCAGCAGCAGCGGCAGCAAAGTACCCCTTCGATCCGTCAAGGAAACGGCGGACCAGATTTAGTTTTCTGTATTTTGAGTCTATGTATTCCACGAGATTGCCCCTCTTCTTCTAATTGCGCTAAACACATTTATGTTGAAAAAGTAAGGCATATCAGATAAAGCTCCTGATATGCCTTATTTTTATTTACAATATTTTCTCAGCAATTCCAGCACTTCACTTTGCTTCAAATTTGTGACTTCTTTTTTAGCGTATACGGCTAACATATAAATCCATTATCGTTATTAACTGCATAATATATCATCCTGAAACCGTTTTTAGGACTTCTGTTGGCCTCAATATTAGCAACCATTACTTTAAATACATCTTCGCTATCTTCTTCCTCTGTTTTATTAACCATAGTATACCACTCCCGTCAATCAAAATCAATAACCAGCAGGGGGTTAAATTGTAACATATTATTCCATCAGGTCGATCACTGACACCGGGCAGCTGTCCCTTGCCTCTTCCGCCGCTTCTTTTGTCTCTTCCGTAACATCCGCGTAAGCTTCCGCCACGTCTTCCTCATTAAACCGAAATACCTCCGGGCAAGTGGAAACGCATGCTCCGCAGGAAATACACCCTTCATTTACCTTTGCTTTCATAAATCTTCCTCCTAAGAGTTTTTTTCATAGTCTGTTTTGCGCGACCTTTTCTTAGTATTCCCGGAAAATTTATGCTTATGCACGCTCTTTTTTCATGCAGCAGTGCTTATATTTTTTCCCACTCCCGCAGGGACAGGGATCATTTCTCCCAATCTTTTTCCCGCTTCTCACAAATGGCTTCTCGTCGTCATTCTGATGCACCACAGTTCCCATCACTTTCTTTTTTTCATCCGGATATTTTTCAAAATATTTCCCCCCGCTCATATATTTTGCGTGACGGATATATTGTTTCATCATGCTGCTTTTCAGATATCCCAGGTTCTTTCCATTTTGAAGCTGTTCCGCGAATTCCCGGATCTTTTCATAATACGCGGGGTATTCCGCTTTCAAGATCTCCAGCTGCGGCAGCACCTCCTGCCGTTCCTCAATCATACATAATTTCAGATCCAGCATCGCGTATGAGCGGATATCCATCGGCTCATCATCCATCTGAAAGAATACCTGCATTCCATGCTGCACGGTTTCTGTCAGACGCTGATCTGCCCAGATACGGTGATCCATATATTGCTCCTGTACTATAGCAAACATAGCCTGATCCTTTTCTGACACGCATACCTTTTCTACTGCCGAAAAAAAATCCCGGATCAACTCATGTGAGGATCCGCACAGCTCCAGATTCATGCTTATGGCCGTGCAGAATCCCAACAGAGTCTTCAGATGATCCGCTATATAAATGGAATATTGACGGATAAACTGGCTGCATTCTGCCAGCATGCCGCTGAAATCCGCTCCCTTTCTGCAGGACATCATCAATATTCCGCAATATGCGCTCAACACATCCTCTATCTCTTCCCTTTTCCAACGCCTGTCCTTTCTGACCAGCTCTGTCAGCACCTGGATCCCGCGGCTATATTGCTCATAATTATCACAGGATGTGGAAAAATCCAGTAAGAACCCATTGTCCCGACAGCCCAGCTCATAAGCCTTTTCATAAGCCATATAGGCCTTCCGGGTATAGCTCCGCTCATCATAGGAAATGGCAAGCTCTCTCCAAAACCATTTGTTTTCCGGTTCCCGTTTTACAAGCTCTTCGCAGCTTTTCACAGACTTTCCGGAATTGCCCGCACAGCGCTGGGCAAGCGCCAGATGATATAAAAACTGGATCTCCTCCGGGAATCGCTTCCATGCTTCTTCGCAGACATCCCGCGCTCTGTGCAGATCCCGCGCATTCCGGTATTTCCAATACAAGTCCAGAAATTTTCCCGCAAGAGGATCCGAGGGCCTGGGAAACATGGGTTCCTGGCCTTCCGTCTGTCCCTTTAAGCGCTCATACGCTTCCCGGATCTCCCGGAATTTTTCCGGCGATTCCTCCGGAGAATATTTTCTGACCAGGGAAAAATATGCTTTTTTTATTTCCTTCTGGGATGCTCCCTGTTCCAATCCCAGTGTCCTGTAATCGTCCATTCCCTGTCATGTCCCTTTCTTTCACAGCCAACCGATTCGTTTCTCGAAATTCCCTTCGCCGCAGGTTCTCTCACTCCAGCTCTTCCAGCATATCCAGAATATCCTCTTCCAGCTCTGCCGCCCGTTCCTCATCCTCCTCGATCAATGCCAGCTTCAGGTCATACAGGCAGCCCTCCAGATCTTCTCTGTACATCGGCATGCTCTGGACTGTCTCGCTTTTCAGCCTGCGCTCGGCCCTGCGGATCACCGTCCGGAATTCCTTTGCAAGAGAGGATTCCTTCCATTTGCTGACATCTGTCGCCGCTTCCGTAAAGAACTCCTCCTCATATGCCATCATGTTAATCTCAACCGACGCCTTCTCGCCCGAGCTCGGGATCCGCGCGCTGACCTCCAGCATTCCGTTCAGGTTGTAGGAAAATTCCACTTCGATCTGCTCCTCCCCCGCCCGCCGCATGGGGATGCCTGAGACAATGAACTCTCCCAGGAAATGATTCAGCCGCACGTCATCGTGTTCCCCCTGGTAAACCTCTATTTTCGCAGAGGTCTGATCGTCGTAGCTTGTATAGTAGATCCCCTTTCTGACAACAGGGATGGTCACATTCCTCGGGATCACAATGCTCATATAATGGGAAGCATCCTCGTACAGCGTCCGGATTCCCAGCGTATACGGGTTCACGTCCGTCATGATGATGCCCTCTTCCCGGCTCAATGTTCCCTGGATGATGCCGGCCTGGATCGCCGCCCCTTCCGCCACCGCGTAATCCGGGTTCACTGCTTTTGACGGCTCCTTCTGCAGATAAGCTTCAATATCTTTGTGGACCATCGGCATCCGGGTGGAACCGCCTACCAGCAGGATCCGGTCAATGTCCGAAGCCAGCACTCCACTGTCCGCCAGAACCACGTCAATAGGAGCGTGAGTCCGCTCCACCAGCTCCCGGGTCATTTCCTCAAACTGCTCCTGTGTCACGTTCTCCTCCAGAGCCAGCGGTTTTCCGTCCTTTTCCGCAATGAATGGAATCACGATCTGGCAGGAATCCCGGGTGCTCAGTTCCTTTTTGCACCATTCGGCCTGTTCCTTCAGCTTGACCATGGCCGCCGCGTCTTTGCTCAGGTCTTTTCCGTATTTTTTCCGGAACTGAGACACAAGCCACCGGATCAGACATTCATCAAAATCCTTTCCTCCCAGCCGGTTGTCTCCGCTGCTTGCCTTTACTTCCACTACGCCGCCGAACATTTCCAGAAGGGTCACATCAAAGGTTCCGCCGCCCAGGTCGTAGACCAGGATGTGGCTTTCCTCCTCCATATGTCCGATCCCGTAGCTCAAGGCAGCCGCCGTGGGTTCGTTGATGATCCGCTCCACCTCAAAGCCGGCCCGCTTCCCCGCTTCTACCGTCTCCTGCCTCTGCAGGTCGTCAAAGTAGGCCGGCACCGAGATCACGGCCCGGGAAATGTCTTCGCCCAGGGATTCCGATACATAGTCCTTTACATATTGGAGCAGCATAGAGGAGATTTCCACCGGCGTGTAATCCTTACTCCCCATACGTAGCTTTTCTTTTGTACCAATCTTCCGTTTCGCCTCGATCACCGTATCCTCCGGCGCAAGAAGATATTGCGCCTTCGCCTTTTCCCCAAATACAAGCTGTCCGTCTTTATCAACGCCTGCCGCGGAAGGTGTGATGACCTGTCCGTCAAAATTGACGATCATCACAGGTTTGCCATCCCGGATTACCGCCGCTTCGGTTGTCGAAGTCCCCAGGTCAATTCCTATAATCGTGTCTGCTCCCATCCTTTTTTCTCCTCCGTACTCTTTCTCTCAAAACTGCTTCCTGCCCTTTGCCGCGGTTCACGGCCAGTCCTGCCGTGAGTATCGCGCCGGCCGCAGCCGCAAAGCGGCATAATTCCTCATGCGGCTGTGTACTCAGTATAACCTGTTTTTATCTTTCCAGACGGTATGCCGCCACCCGGGCTTTCTTTATGACCTCTCCGTGCCGGATCATACCCGGGCTGTAAACCTGCGCAATGCGCATATCCTTCTCCTCCCCGGAGACCGCCCTGGCCTCGATCACCTCATGAAGCGCGTAGTCCACCTGCACTCCGGCCTCCTCAATCCAGGTGATCCCGCTGGATAATCTGGCGCCTTCCGCCGCTTTTTCCATCAATTCAAGCTGTGAGAGCCATTCCGGGGCATTCTGTTGGGCATACTGCTTCATTCCCCAGAGCTGTTCCCGGTACACCGACAGCAGCTTTAATAGCTTCTCCTGCTCTGCTTCCAGCTTCCTGATCTGTTTCCGGCTCTCTTTTTGCTCCTCCCGCTGTTCTTCCAGAGCATCCAGACAGTCCTCCAGAGCCATATCGTGCCGGCGGACATCCGAACCGACCTGCCGGACATCCTGGGAAAGGGTTTCCGAAAGCTCCTGCCCTTTCTTCATTTCCTCAGTAAGCTTCGTAAGCATCTCCTCTGTCTTCTGCCGGAACGCGCGCTCCTCCGCCTCTTTTTCCTCATTTTTAAAAAAAGACAATATTCCCATGATCCACTCCATTTATTTCTATATATCCACAGGGCCTTCTTGATTCCAGCCGCCCTTGGAACTGAAAAAAATAACTTATGTATCCCGGCTTCTCTATTTTCTACAATTCCTTCACCGTGTGGTACAGGTATGCCACAGGCAGTCCCACCACATTATAATAGTCGCCTTCGATCCGGTCAATAAAGGCCGCAAACCGTCCCTGGACTCCGTAAGCGCCCGCTTTATCCATGGATTCTCCGGCTGCGATATACCGGCGAATCTCCTCATCTGTCATTTCATGCACATAGACCTTCGTTTCCTCGGCATGGCTGATCGTACGCAGACTCCCGCTTCCGTCAAAATCCAACACCGCAACTCCTGTGTAAACCTGATGCATCCTTCCCTGCAGACTTTTCAGCATGGAAAATGCTGCCTCTTCGTCAGACGGTTTTCCAAGAATCTGCCCGTCCCGCACAACAATCGTATCCGCGCCCAGGATCACCACATTGCGAAGATGCGCTTCTCCTGTATCCAGCCCGGGAATAGAAGCCTGCTCCGCGCGTTCCTTTTCGCGCCGCTCCACTTCCTTTGCCACATGCTCTGCCTTCATCAGCGCCAGCTCTCTGACGATATCCTCCGGGCGGGTGCTCTTGTAATGCTCCCGCGCGTCACTGACTACAATCTCAAACTCGAGCCCGATCTGCTCCAGCAGTTCTCTTCTCCTTGGCGAAGCCGAGCCAAGAATGATCCTTTTTTTCATACTCTCAGACATTCCTTTCCTCCCATTATGCGGCTCCCAGCAGATAGCACCATGCCGGAAGCGTCACCAGCGACAGCACCGTGGTCACAAAGATCATCGCCGTAGCGTATTTCTCGTCACCGTCATACTTTGCGGACAGCAAAGCTGTCGTCACCGGGGCCGGCATTCCCGCGATAATCACCGTAATTCCCCGAAGAAGCGGGCTGACAGGCAGAAACCGTGTGATCCCGAAGATCACCGCCGGGATCAGAAGCAGGCGCGCCGCCGTATAAAATGCCATCGTCCCGTCCAGCATTCCCTTCGGTTCCATCTCCGCCAGCATCATTCCGATCAGCATCATGCTCAGGGGCGTATTGCAGCTGCTGATGGCGCTGACTGTATTTTCCAGGAACACTGGAAATCCAATCCCAGAAATCATGGCCGCAAGTCCTAGATAGATCGCCGCGACACAGGGATGCGTCAGCACCTTTTTCACCAGATTTTCCCGGCTGCCTTTCAAAAAGCAGGAAGTCCCGATGCTCCACATGACAATACGCACCGGAAGCATAAATACCGATGCGTAAAACAAGCCTTCCATACCATAGATTCCTTCAATCACCGGATTGCCCAAAAATCCGCCGTTGGACACGATCGTTCCGTACCTCAGCGGCTTCTGCCGCCGGGATTCGCTCCGGTGATAGAAAAGAAAGCTTATAAAAATGGAGATCACATTATAGCCAATGGACAACAGCAATACTTCCAGAAAAGCCGTAAGCATACCGGAGTCCCAATCCATCCGGAAGGAATGGAAAATATTGAACGGCAATGTAATATACAGGCAGAAGTTCACCAGCTCTTTCCGTGCAGTACCGCCGATGATCCCCTTTTTTCTCACGAAAAAGCCGATTCCGACAAGCAGGAACATCATCAGCTGCATATTTACCATATTCTGAAATGCCATAAAAACCCCCGCCCTCAATCCACATATATCCGCTCAGTACCCTCACGGATACGGCCGCTGTTTAGTATGCTTTCCCCCAGTAAACCATATGCTTCGCAGGCTTGCCGCAGCAGACGCATACGTCTGACAGGTGTTCCTCCTCATCCGGAATGCACCGGGAAGACGCGCCGCCTGTCTGCGCTTTGATCTCATCCTCGCAGGCTTCCTCGCCGCACCACATTGCCTTGATAAAGCCGCGGCTCTCATTGAACTTCGAATTCATTTCCTCCATGGTCACCGCGGAGTCAATGTGAGAATCCAAAAATGCTTTTGCCCGTTCGAACATGTCCTTCTGCATGGTCTCCAGGATTTCTCCCAATTTTTCAGTGATCTCGCTGATGGCAACGACCGTCTTCTCTCTCGTGTCGCGCCGCACTACGACTACCTGTCCCTGTTCGATATCCTTGGGGCCGATCTCGATCCGGGTCGGGATCCCCTGGATCTCCTGCTCACTGAACTTCCAGCCCGGAGCCTTGTCGGAATCATCAATCTTCGCCGCGTAGCCTGCTGCCCTCAGGGTATCCAGCAGCTCTCTCGCCTTGTCCAGTACCCCTTCCTTGTGCTGCGCGATGGGGATGACCTTCGTCTGTACCGGAGCGATCCTAGGCGGCAGCACCAGTCCGCTGTCATCGCCGTGTACCATGATGATGGCGCCGATGATCCGGGTGGACAGCCCCCAGGAAGTCTCATATACACTGTGCAGCTCATTATTTTTATCCGAATACTTGATGTCAAACGCATCCGGGAAGGAGCTGCCGAAGAAATGGCTGGTGGCGGACTGCAGCGCCTGCCCGTCATGCATCAGCGCTTCCACCGTATAGGTGTCCTGAGCCCCCGCAAACTTCTCGCTCTCCGTCTTGCGGCCGCATACCAGCGGGATCGCCAGATCATCTTGGATGAAATCCCGGTACACGTCGCGCATGGTCAGAGTCCTCTGCTCCGCCTCTTCAAATGTGGCATGGATCGTGTGTCCTTCCTGCCATAAAAATTCACGAGAACGCAGGAAGGGCCTGGTCGTCTTTTCCCATCGCAGTACGGAACACCACTGATTCCACACCTTGGGCAGATCCCGGTAGGACTGTACGGTCTTGCTCCACACATCACAGAACAGTGTCTCCGAAGTGGGACGGATGCAGAACTTATCCTGCAAAGGCTCCAGTCCCCCCTGTGTGACCCACGCAACCTCCGGCGCAAAGCCCTCAATATGGTCTGCTTCTTTCTGAAGCAGCGCCTCCGGTATCAAAACCGGCAGATAGACATTTTCTACTCCAGTATCCTTAAAGCGTTTGTCCAGATCTGCCTGGATCTTCTCCCAGATCGCATATCCGTTGGGAAGATAATTCAGACATCCCTTGACCCCTGAATAATCACACAGTTTTGCCTCCCGCACAACATCCGTATACCACTGCGCAAAGTCCTTCTCCCTGGAAGTAATGGACTCTACCAGTTTCTTTTCCTTTGCCATAACAATTCTCCTCTTATCCTCTATTTTTTTATCTTGCTGCAGATCAGGCGCGCATCTGCAGGAGCTTCTGCTTGAGCTCGCCTTCCAGACGGTGCATCTCCGTCTCCGCCTCCCGACGCTTCTGCCGACCTTCCTGCTGGATCCGCATCACCTCATCCAGCGTGGAGATCAGCGATTCGTTGGTCATCTTCAAAGTCTCCATATCCACGATTCCCCGCTCCGACTCTTTTGCGGCATCAATGGTAGCCATCTTAAGCTTGGCCGCATTCTTTTTCAGGAGTTCGTTGGTCATATCCGTCACTTCCCGCTGAGCCGCCGCTGCCTGGGCCGAATGCTCCACGCCCAGAGCCAGCACCATTTGACTCTTCCACAGCGGGATCGTATTGACAATGGTGGACTGGATCTTTTCCACCATCAGCGTATCATTGCTCTGGACCATCCGGATCTGAGGCGCTGTCTGCAAGGACACCTGCCGGGTCAGCTCCAGATCATGCAGCTTCTTCTCAAACCGGTTGCACATGGAATCCAGGTCCCTGGCCGCCTGTGCGTCCTCTGCCAGTCCGCTGGCCTGGGCCCTCTGGAACAGAGCCGGAAGCTGACCGGTCTGGATCTCATGGAGCTTCTTCTTTCCTGCCATGATGTACATGGTCAGCTCCTTAAAATAAGTCAGGTTCAGCTCATACATCTTATCCAGCAGGGCAACATCTTTCAAAAGCTGGACTTGGTGGGACTCCAGCACCTTGCAGATATGGTTGATATTGGTCTCCGCCTTGCTGTACTTCGCCTTCATGGCGCTGATCTTATTGGCCGGCTTTTTGAAGATTCCCAGAAAGCCCTTCTCTTCCTCTTCATCAAAACTTCTCAGTTCCTTTACGACGCCTGTGAGCAGGTCTCCCACCTCTCCCAGATCCTTTGTCTTGACATTTTCCAGGGCACTCTCCGAAAAATCCGCCATCTTTTTCTGCGTTCCCGCGCCGTACTGCAGGATCATCTGTGAATTGGTCAGATCAATCTTCTCCGCAAACTGCTCTACGGCATGACGCTCCTCCGCTGTCAGGACATTCTCGTCAAAAATCGGCTTTTCCGGTTCCGCCGTGATCACCGGCGCTGCCGGCGCCTTCTCCTCCGCAAAAGGATCCAGCGTCAGCGTCGGTGTCGTCGTAAATGCGTCTAATTCATTGCTCATAACAGCCTCCCACTTTTTCGTATTTTCTATTCTTTAATGGACTTCCTTAAAGTCCCCTTCTGTCAGCCCTTCCTGCGCCAGCATCGTATGCAGTACAGAGATATCGGAGGACACATCCCACGCCGTATCCTGGAACAGGCTGTCCAGCAGCTTTTCAAATGCCGCGTTCAGCGTATCCAGCGTCTTTTCGATCTCCCTCTTCGAGGAAATGATGTTCTCCCCCTGTACCGGCTGGGCATCCAGATCCTGATACGCCTCCAGAAGCTTGACCGTCGTCGGAAGGTAATAATCCATCATCCGGTGGATATCCGACACGGAATCCGGATTCTGTTCCACCCGGTCAAAGATCCGGTCAACCAGGATTTCCATCCGGGAAATCTTCGCGGAGATTTCCGCCCCCGGAATGGCATCGTTGCAGGCATGGATATTCTGAATATATTTTTCCCCCGTCTTAATGATCCTGCGAACCTCGGGGGAAAGCTTCGAATCCGGCGCTTCCGCTTCCTTCTGCACTTCCTTTGCCCGCTTTCTGGCAGCTGCCTCCTGCTGCTCTTTTGTCTCTGTGTTGATCCGCTCCCTCTGCTGCTGCAGATCCGTATATTGCTTATAAGCATCGTCGCTGACCATAAGGCAGGTCTTCTGTCTGTCCAGATGGCCCTGGCGGAACCAACCCTTCTGGATCATTTTTTCCAGATCCTTCACCACGTACCGCCGAGATTTTCCCAGATGCTCTGCCAGTTCTTTTATATTGCAGTATTCCCGGCTGCCCAGGCTGCTGATGTAACCGCGGAACCGCTTGACTCTCCCGCGGATACTGCTGCCTGCCGCCGCCATGCCGCCGAATCCTGCCGCGAAAACTGCCGTGCCCCCGCAGGCTGCCCAAAAGCCGGCACTCATATCTCCGGTTCCGATCCCGGCCAGTACGATCATTGCCAGCCCGATCAGTGAAATACTCCCCGCGGCACATCCGATCCCATAGAGCACCGTTCCTCCGACCTTTGCAGGAGTAGTTCCTGCATACAGCGCCGGAAGCTGCTTCTTCGTCTCCGGATGGTATGGGCCATGATCCATCTCACGCTCCTCTACAGGCTTATCCCGGTTGCCGAACCTGGAATAGTATGCCTTATTCCAGTTATATCTCCGGTCGGTCTGCCCGTATGTACCGCTGGCAGCTCCCTGCCCCGGCTGGTCATACGAAGCGCCGTCGGCCTGTCCCGCTCCCTGACCAGGCTGGCCGTTCATTCCTCCGAACGTCCCGGTCTCCCGGCCGTTCCAGTTCATAGTAGAGCCCTGCTGCCATCCGGTATCCTGCTGTCCGAAATGTCCCTGGTACTGATATCTGTCGTTATAGGAGCCCTGCTGCTTTTTCCTGCTGCCGTTCCAATGGTTCCTGTTCTGACGCACGCCTCTGGTGATCTCTCCCGCGGCATCCTTCATGCCCCTGGTGATTCCGTCCGCCGCACCGTTGATCGCGTCTGTAATTGTCTGATTTAATCTGCTGAAGTCTCTGGAATCCACCGCATCCTGTACATTCCTGCGGATCTCTTCTCCGAATCTTTCCCACTCCCGGTTATCCATCCTATCCTCCCGCTTTCTTACAAAAACTTAGTGCTTGACCTCACAAAAGTTTTATATCATAATCAGTTTAGACAGATTGCGGCAAAAAGTCAAGAAATATACACAAATATCTATCACTTTATCGCAATGCAAAACCATTATTTTCTATTGATTTTGTCATAGATTTTAATGATTTTCAACCCATTTATCCCATTTGTTTCTATTTTGAGTATCATTCAAGTATCAATTTACCTCTAATTTTTACGCCATCTCAAACGGATTCCGGCCGCTTACCGTTTGCCGCAGCTTTGCTTCCTCAATGATTTCATCGAAGATTACTCTGCGGTTCAGGTTCGCTGTAAAACGATAGTTTCCACCGCCTGACTGATTTCCTTTCGCTTCCTCCCGTACAATCTTTCTCAGGAGAGACTCCGGCGCTTCAATGTTGTTTCCGTGCTTCTGGTCGCCTAACACAGCCATAAATTCACGGTTTGGTGGGATAACGGCGCCTGTGGCAAGGTATGGTATCTGGCCGGGTGTCCATGTTGGAATATTGAAGCCTAATTTTTTGCCACCAACTTTAGGAACCCAGTCCGGAATATCTATGCGAAGACTATTCAGTTTTTCTGCAATAATATTTTCTTTTTCTGCTTATCCGTCAGACGTGCCGCCATCGTTGCCACCTCCCCATACTTCAACTGCCGCACTGCTCAATGCATCTAGTAAAGAATTATCCAGATCAGCTTCTTGCTCCTGCTCATTCAGCTTGCTTTCAAACTTCTGCAATTCAAATTCCAGCCTTCTCACTTCCATCGGCTCGCATTGGTCAAGATACTGCTTCCCCAGCCAGATCGCCATAGATGCGTTTTTCTCCGCAAGCTGAAACTGAGCCCTTCGAAGTCTTATTTTGCCGCCATTCCGCTTTTTAGAGAAAATGTCCGCAAAACCCTCCTGATATGTACGCTTGCACCAGCGTTAAATCGTATCAACAGATACATTAAAAAAGAATGCGATTTCGCTTTCTGTACACTGCAGAGCACACAGCTTTTCAAATTCTTCCTGGTCAATTTCTTTTCTTGGCCTTGCCACGAATACACCCCAATTCCCGCTCTATATTCTGCGAAATATGCACAACAAAGTCTATATTGCTCCTTCCACAGAACTCAATTAATTCATCAACTTTCTTATCGTCTATGTAATCATAGGAAGCCCCTGGGATTTCCAGATATTCTTCCGTTGTCCTAAAGAATACCGTTACGCTTCCGCAACCTTGAATCCTACCCAGAAGTTCAAGCAACTCTTTTTCCCGTTCTGTATATTCATCAAATTTCAGAAACCATATATGTGCTTCAATCCTCCACTTCGGCTCATTCATACTATGCCTCCATAATCTTCCATTCTTTCGTCTTTTTCTTTTATCGTACTATAAACCAAGACTTGATTTGTACCATCTTTAACGGCTTTTTCAGCGCCATCCACCCGGCAGATAGAGGCGAAAAGTCTGATAACTCCCCGCCTCCGTCCACATTACTTTTTCTTCATATGTACCACTGCCGCAATGACCAGCGCAACGATCTCTACAATGAGAACCGCAAGCGCTCCGCACACAAACTCTGGTATAAACATTTGGCTCACCCCCTTTCACCGAAACCGTACCGGTTATTTTCCGCTTATTCATTGCTCGCCTATACATTTTGAATCTGCTGCTGGTAACAGCTTCATCAAAGAGTGTAAGTTATCCTCATTTCATTTTCCGATCCATCTGGTCATATTCATTATGCCGCCGGGTTCCGGTGTGGGGCACCGTTCCCCGGAAGGCATAAAGATCAAAATAAGTCATATCTGGCTTACCCAATGGCCCCGGCCATGCAAAGCACAACTATAAGAGCCAGGATAAACCCGAGAACCTCCGCAACCATGCCAGCCACAAACCAGCATAGAAATTTGAGTCTTTCAAAATCCATGGGTTCCTTGTTTCTGCGGCTTCTCAGGATGATTTCATTGATATCTGGATTCATGCCATTGCACCTGCCTTCCTCCTTGCTCTGTCCATCCGTTTCCCATCCATCACACCATAAAAGTACGCCTGAGAAATTGCAATACAAGTTGGAAGATGTTTCTTTTCCAACGCAATTAATACCCATTTAGCAAATGAATCATCAGGCATTGCGGAATCTAAACTTTGATGCTCAATCTTAAACATATCTTCCTGAACCCGCATCTGTATTTTAAATGCATCCATAATGCGCAGGTTTATTTTGAACTTCTCCCCGAATCGCTCCCTGTATTCTTCCCGTTCCCTTGCGCTTGCCGGCAGATAAGCCTTTGCCAATTTCAAATTAAGCTCATACTGATCATGGTCCCTATTCAAAACAAGATATCCTTTTTCTGAATCAATAAACAATGTCAGGTTTCCAAGCGTCAATCCATCCTCCCATTCTGAGAGAAAAGAGGATGCCTGTTCAAGCGTTAAATCGTTAATGCCGCAACTTGCCAGTTTCAAAGATTCGTCAATAATTTCATACATAATGTCACTCTCCTTTTCTTTTCAATTCACTCAGCAATGCAACCGCAAGTTGTATTTTCTCTTCTGTATAGGCTAAAGCCTTTTTCATAAATTCCAGAAGATACGGCTTCTCTATAAGTGTCCGCTCAATTTCTGATTGCTCAGAAAGCATTATGTTATTTTTCACAGTTCACTCTACCTTTCCGCCGGATTCCGTGATATTATGTAATTGTGGTTGTACAGTTCCGGCTGTATTTGTCCTCACTGGTGTTACTGCGCCGGTGAGGGCGTTTTCATTCCTTCGTCATATAATAGCTGCATTCTCTCCGTCTCTGGGCTTCAAAGATTTCCATCAAAACTTCCTTTGCTCTCTCAACTGTTGGATATTCTCCCAGCGTAGGATTCGGGTGTGAATTGCACAGGATATAACCAACGAAACGATCCGGATCATCCCTGAATGCTTGCACCGCCCACATTTGCTTTGGATAATCTATAATTCCATCACGGGCTTGCGTCATAATCTTCATTTTCCCGGCTTTTTCATTCCTGCTCTGCACCGGCATCCCTCTGACACACAGCATACTGTCACCAACGAACGGTTCCGGCTCATAAACACAGTCGGACAGCTTCTCTAAAAGTTCCACTGAATTTCCGATCTTGTCCAGCTTTTGGGTGATGTCTGCCAGGCTGAGGTTGATCCCTTCCAGGGATTCTGCCAGACGGGTTAATAGTTGTTCGTTCATATGTTCTCCTTTCTGATTCTCTCTATGTATCAATAAACTATTCATATCATTCATATGGATTCATACAAAGTTCTGCCATCCTCAATTGCACCTTATCTTGACTGACTTTTAAGTTAGTCATTGTTTCCATCTTGTTCACCTCACTTACAATATTCAGCGCAATACCACGCTGTTTTTATATCATAACAGCTTGTTACTGCGCTGTCAATATGCAAAAAAGATTTTTTTTGCGCTGTTATTTTTCTTATAACTGTGCTATACTAATTTTAAGGTAGGTGAAAAGATGTCAGAAACAAGTAACGATATCAAACGTATCAGGAAAGAAAGAAAACTAACTCAAAAAAAATTAGGCGAGTTATGCGGAATTGCTGAATCGAATATTAGAAAATATGAAAACGGAAAACAAAACCCCAAGGCGGAGACACTAGATAAAATAGCAGAAGCATTGGATGCTATGATATATTATGACCACGATTCTCGCCAACACCGTCTTATCAAATTCGAGGAAGGTCAAGTTACTCGCACTATTCGTACTTATGCCGATCCCGACCCAGAATATACTCAAAAACAAGTTGAAGAACTCCTAAAAAATGAATCGAGAAACATAGATTATGATCACTCCTATTCATATGCCAGCTCAGAAGAAGATTTTAATAAAAATCAAATAGAACTTACGAACAAAAAAGACGGCAATGCTCATAAATATGATGCAAGTATTCGTACAGAAATTACACCAGAACAAATAGAACGAAACAAAATACAAAACAAATTACTAGTTGGAGAAAATGTAACACCAGAGGAACTTGAAATACTAAACGATTACTACAGTTCAGAACAATTTAGAAACTCGTATAAAAAATTAAAAGAAGTCGCTCAGGAAGGCCTTGCAACTATAAAACGACTCCAAACCGCTTATAGCAAGCTAAATGATATCGGACAAGAAAAGGTTGCTGAACATGCCGAAATGATTGCAAAAATACCGGAATACCAGAAGGATCCAGACGAACCCCAGGAGGATTAATCTTGGGTACCCCATTGGAGCCAAGGCCAATTTTGGTTTTGTTGCTCTGTACATGGTGATTTATTTTGCGGGGAGGTGAAACATGAGTGTAGAAGAAAGGCTGAGACAGCAAGGCGTAAAAGTAAACGGCACGCTCGATATTCGAGCTGGGTTTGAATTTATGAGGAAGGCATTTGTTGATGAGTACGGGTTGATAATCAATTTTAAGCTTCCGGAAGATGAACAGGAGGGGGAGGATTCACTGCGTATAAAAAGGAATCGTACCGAAAGAGAAAAAGAGAGGTTGCAGTGATAAAACTCAGGATTCTCTGCATAGCAATCGTTTTTTTGCTCGGGAACATCACTTGCTTTATTTTCAGTCTGGTATGCAGATAAAAAGAGCGCACAGGCTGGTAGCCAGATTTTGCGTTCAGAAAGATAACCAATTTCCTTTTATTAGGGAAGTAAGGGATTTGTAAATGGAAGGAGAGACACTCTTAAAATTATTCAGTCTGGCCAGATAGCATTTGATGTTACTCTTGCAAAAATCTGCATGGCCCATTTAAAATGGTACCTGTTTTCCCGATTTCAAATCGGGAAATTGACGCAGGGATTTTTCTGTGGTGAGGTGGCACTCATAGGACGACCCTCATAATTTCCGGATGGGGCCCTGATTCAGGGCCGTGGTTCCCTCCATTTAGGAGGCTGGGTCTAATCAGATCCTCCCTGTCCCTTCAACACTGAAATATCGGATCATATTTGTTCCCGGATCCGCACATTGAAAATAGTATATCTGCCAAGGGAGCCGAATGGGCGATTACGTCAGCCACCGGACGAAAGAAAGGGGGCTGGTGCTTATGGTTACATATGGAGACTTATTCACATTTGTAATTATGCTTTGCGCTGTTATAACTCTTGTTATTTACATCAAACGCAAAAAGTAGCGCCCTCGTCCTGGTAAGATAAGGCGCTACTTCATGTAACAAATTATTTTCCCGGCGGCTAGGTGTACTCTAGCTTTCGGCTCTCTTGTCAAATATATTATATCTAATAATATGCGCATTGTCAAACCAAAATCCATTCATTTCAAAAGGCACCGCCACGTGCAGGAATGAAAGGAAGATGATAAAATGCCAGCTTATAAAGATGAAAAGACCGGTACCTGGTACTGCAAATTCTATTACGTGGACTGGACAGGAACCCGCCGCCAGAAGATGAAGCGTGGCTTCAAGCTGCAGCGTGAAGCGAAGGACTGGGAGCGCTCTTTCCTAGAAAAACAGTCCGGAAACCCTGACATGACTTTCCAGGCGCTCTATGACCTGTACTTGGAAGATATCCGCTCACGGCTGAAAGAGTCCACCATTGAAGTAAAAAGGCGTTATATAAGCCACAGAATACTGCCCTATTTCAAAAATAAGCCTATCAATGAGATTTCCCCGGCTGATATCCGGAAATGGCAAAACAGGCTTATTCAGGACGGTTTGAAGCCTACTACACAGCGCAATGTAAACAGCCAGTTAAATGCAATCCTGAATTTTGCGGTAAAATACTACGATAGTAATAAGATATTTATAATTTTTTAAGGAGACTATGTCCATGAAACCGGAAATCCTATTTGAAGATCGGCATATCCTTGTCTGTATCAAGCCCGCAGGCGTCCCCACGCAGAGCCGGCAGATCAGTACGCCCGATATGGTAAGCATCCTGAAAAATCATCTGCACAGCCGTCAGGCCAAAAGCGGAGAACCCTATCTTGCCCTGATCCACCGTCTGGATCAGCCCGTGGAGGGGCTTCTTGTATTTGCCAAAACTCCCGCGGCCGCAAAATCGCTCAGCCGCCAGCTCCAGGCCTCCGGCTTCGGAAAGCACTATCTCGCTGTTTTAAGTGCTGTTCCTGAGCAAACGGAAGCGGACCTGGAAGACTATCTGGTAAAAGACGGGCGGACCAACACCTCCCGCGTCTGTACCTCCGATACGCCGGGTGCCAAACCCGCGCGGCTTCATTATCATGTTCTCCGAACCCGGGATTCCCTGGCCCTGGCCGAGATCATTCTGGACACCGGGCGCCACCATCAGATCCGTGTCCAGATGGCGCACATCGGCTGCCCCATTGCCGGGGATACAAAATATACGCCGACGTCCCCCGGACAGACCCGTTCCATATCCGGACCGCTCCGGCTTTATGCGGTAAAATTATCCTTCTGCCATCCCGCGACCGGAGAACCGCTGTCCTTTTCCCATACGCCGCTGCTGCCGTTCTAAACGGCAGCAGTTCTGCAGCCGGCAGCATATAAAAACAGCACCTGGCTGTTTCTTTCACCAGCCAGGTGCTGCTGTCATTTACAATAGTTCCTCATAAACCATTACGATACTTCTTCCTCTCCCCCTGCAGTCTCCTGATATTTTTCCAAAATCATTTCCTGTATCCGCTCTCTCGTGTCAGAGTTAATCGGGTGTGCAATATCCCTGTATTCCCCATCCATCGCTTTTTTGCTCGGCATTGCAATAAACAATCCCTTCTCTCCTTCAATCACTTTAATATCATGAACTACAAATTCATCATCAATCGTAATTGAAACAACCGCTTTTAATTTTCCTTCCTTCGCCACTTTTCGTACACGCACATCTGTGATCTGCATATCCAGTCTCCTTTCTCTGTCTGCATTCCCCGGTACAGCCCTTCGCAAGCCTGTCCATTCATCCCATCATCCGTACCGAAAAGACTTTTTTAACACACCTTCATCTCTTATTATTTTTATATCTGCAGGCCGGCAAAAATCAAGATCCACATCCGGCGGAACCTGTGGTTCATCCGCCAGATCTCCCAAAAGCCGCCAGCCAGACTGCACTTTTTATACTCCCCCGTCCGGGAGGTCCCCGGCGTCTCATTCTGATTTTATATCAGATACCTCTCGTTCCGTTCCACAACTACTTTGATCTCACCCTCTCCTACATGCCTTGTATTCGCGCGGATCGTTCCCCGGCTTTCCACGACACAGTTCTCAATATATGTATGATCTCCCAGATAAACATCATTGAGGATGATCGAATTTTTGATCACACAGTTATTCCCCACAAATACCTTCTTAAACAGCACGGAATTTTCAACCGTACCGTTGATGATGCTCCCGCTCCCGATCAGGCAGTTCTTCACCGCCGCGCCCGGGTTGTATTTTACAGGCGGCAGGTCGCTCACCTTGGAATACACCGCCGGAAGCTCCCGGAAAAAATACTTTCGAACCTCCGGTCTCAGGAAATCCATATTCGTCTGATAATACGCGTCTATCCTGGAAATATTATTCCAATAACCGCTCAGCTTATACCCGTAGATTTTTTTCAGATTCTTATAACGGATCAGGATATCCGTCACAAAATCATAATGCTCTTCCTCTGCGCAGTGCTCCACCAGATCAATAAGAAGCCTCCTCCGCATCACATAGATGCCTGTGGAAATGGTCTGCGAACTGGCCACCATCGGCTTCTCTTCAAATTCCTGGATCCGGGCCGATTCATTCATCCGCACGGTGCCGAAACGTGTCGCGTCGTCGCCGTCCTCCAGATCCTTCACCACCACCGTAATGTCCGCCTTCTTTGCAATATGGTATTCCAATACCTTATTGTAATCCAGCTTATAAACCGCATCGCCGGAAGCGATGATCACATACGGCTCATGACACCGCCTCAGGAAGTCCAGGTTCTGGTAAATGGCATCCGCTGTCCCCCTGTACCAGTAGCCATTCTCCGCCGTAATGGTCGGTGTAAAAATATACAGGCCGCCCTGCTTTCTTCCAAAATCCCACCACTTGGCAGAATTCAAATGCTCGTCCAGCGACCGCGCATTATACTGTGTCAGCACCGCGACTCTCTGAACGTGGGAGTTCGTCATGTTGCTCAGCGCAAAATCAATGGCCCGGTAGCTGGATGCGATCGGCATCGCCGCAACCGCGCGCTTCGCCGTCAGTGCCTGCATCCGTCTGTTGTTGCCTCCCGCCAGAATAATCCCTACTGCTCTCATACACGATCACCTGCCTTTATCAATGTCTCACCGCTCTCCAGTATCCCGTTCAGATAATCCGCCGCAGCCGTCGCGCCGCTGATCGCCGTATTCTTTCCGATCTGTACGTCGGAAGGGATACGGGAATTTTCTCCGATCGTTGCCAGCCCTCCGTTGTAAATGTCCGGCCGCGCGCGGTTGGGCACATCGCTCCCGACCCCGATCACAACATTGCTGCCGATCACCGTATTCTCTGCGATGATCGCCTTTTCGATCACACAGTCCTCCCCGATGACCACATCCCGCATGATGATCGAGTCCCGGATGACACTTCCCTTTCCTACGCTCACTCCCGCGCCCAGCACCGAAGAATGTACTTCTCCGAAAATCTCGGAGCCATTGCTGATAATACACTTGTCCACAACGCCCTCCGGAGATATGTACTGCGGCGGAAGATTCATGCAGTTGGTATAGATCTTCCAGAATTC
The DNA here is from genome assembly GCF_056796775.1 of Schaedlerella sp. Taxonomy (NCBI): domain Bacteria; kingdom Bacillati; phylum Bacillota; class Clostridia; order Lachnospirales; family Lachnospiraceae; genus Schaedlerella; species Schaedlerella sp. Next base: position 20,082 of record NZ_JBQIKP010000006.1, on the reverse strand, counting down.
CTCATAGAGGTTGAATTCCGGTATAATATCGATCAGCTCCATATTGGCTTCCCAGTAAGAACCAAGCGTCCCTACATCCTTCCAATATCCGTTGTACTCATAGGCAAACATCCGCATTCCCTTTGCGCCGCAGTAAGGAATGATATGCTTCCCGAAGTCACAGTTCGGCTGGCTGGAAAGCCGGATCAGCGCTTCCTTCAAAACCGGCCAGCTGAAAATATAAATTCCCATGGATGCCAGGTTACTGCTGGGCCTCTCCGGCTTTTCTTCAAATCTGCTGATCCGTCCCTCTCTGTCCGTCACCAGGATCCCGAAGCGTCCCGCCTCCTCCATAGGCACCGGCATCGCCGCGATCGTCACATCCGCCTTGTTGGCCTTATGGGCGGCAAGCATCACTTCATAATCCATCTTATAAATATGGTCTCCGGAAAGAATCAGCACGTAATCCGGATGGTAGCTTTCCATATAGTCCAGATTCTGGTAAATGGCATTGGCAGTCCCTGTATACCATTCACTGTTCACACTCTTTTCATATGGAGGAAGAATCGAAACCCCGCCTATATTCCGGTCCAGATCCCACGGAATCCCAATCCCTATATGTGTATTCAACCGCAGCGGCTGATATTGTGTCAGGACTCCTACCGTATCCACTCCTGAATTGATGCAGTTGCTCAACGGAAAATCAATAATACGGTACTTGCCGCCGAAAGACACTGCGGGTTTTGCCACCTTTGCGGTAAGAACTCCGAGTCTGCTGCCCTGTCCGCCCGCAAGCAGCATGGCGATCATTTCCTTTTTAATCATGCCGTCACCTCCATTTCTAGTTATTCTATTTTATTATAGCATCATTTCATTGTTAAGTACACAGATTTTACAATTTTTTCTAACTAAATATTCTCTTTTTGTTGGAAATAAACAAAAAGAACTTCTTTCAATTTTTATCATATATAGTATAATAAATAAGGCAGAATCAATTTGAACCTTATTTATAAGTATTCTAAACGATGTATCATCGTTTCGTCAGGAAAGGAAAATAGATATGTATAAGATTGATTTCACGAAACCAATCCACATTCATTTTATCGGGATCGGGGGCATCAGCATGAGCGGCCTTGCCAGGATCCTCCTGCAGAACGGCTTCACCATATCCGGTTCTGACGCCAGGGAATCCGCGCTTACACAGCAGCTGGAAGAGAGCGGCGCTCAGATCTTTTATGGACAGAAAGCCTCCAACATCATCGACGGCATCGACTGCGTGGTCTACACGGCGGCGATCAGCCGGGACAACGGGGAGCTGATCGAGGCCGTTGCCAGAAAGATCCCCATGCTCACCCGCGCGGAGCTGTTAGGACAGCTCATGAAAAATTATGACACCCCCATCGCAGTATCGGGAACTCATGGAAAGACCACCACGACTTCCATGATCTCCCATATCCTTCTGGAGGGGAACCTTGACCCCACCATCTCCGTAGGCGGCATCCTGCAGGCCATCGGCGGCAACATCCGGGTCGGAAATTCGGGCACCTTCATTACCGAAGCCTGTGAGTATACCAACAGCTTCCTGAATTTTTTCCCGAAGATCGGAGTGATCTTAAATATCGAAGAAGACCATCTGGACTTTTTCAAGGATCTGGAGGATATCCGGCATTCCTTCCATCAGTTTGCCGCTCTGCTGCCTCCTGACGGAACTCTGGTGATTAACGGAGACATCACGGATTACCCGGAGATCTACCGGGATCTGGAATGCCATGTAGCGACCTACGGAAGTTCTCCGGATTACGATTACAGCGCCGCCAACATCCTCCACGACGAAAAAGGGCGGGTTTCCTTTGATCTTGTAAAATATGGCGAGACCGTCACACGGATCCAGCTTTCTGTGACCGGCGACCACAACGTGTCCAACGCGCTGGCTTCCATTGCCACCGCCGAGCTTCTGGATGTCCCCATGGAGTCCATTCAGAAGGGTCTTCTGTCCTTTACCGGAACAGACCGCCGTTTTGAGTATAAGGGAACGCTGGACGGAATCACGATCATTGACGACTACGCGCATCATCCCACGGAGATCCAGGCTACCCTGAAGGCCGCGAAGTATTATCCCCATAAGTCGCTCTGGTGTATCTTCCAGCCCCATACCTATACCCGGACCAAGGCCTTCTTCCACGAATTTGCGGAGGCTCTGTCCCACACGGACCATCTGGTGCTGGCGGATATCTATGCCGCAAGAGAGACCGACACCCTGGGCATTTCCTCAAAGGATCTGGCCGAGGAGGTCCGGAAGCTGGGAACGGACGCACACTATTTTCCTTCCTTTTCTGAGATTGAAGAATTCGTAAAAGCACAGTGCGTTTCCGGAGATTTGTTGATAACTATGGGAGCCGGAAACGTTGTAGATATTGGAGAAGACCTGCTGAAATAAGAGTTATCCACAGTTTTCACACAGAGTTATCGACATAAAGGTTGAAAATGAGGAAAAAAAATGCTTTTTCCTGCCGGGTTAAAATGCTATAATACCTATACTAAACATCGGCGAAGAATCTTAAGAATTTAAGAGGTAGGAAGGGCAAATGAAAACTTTAAAACTCAAAAATAAGCTCCAGGCAAACGCAACCATGGTCTCCAACGACTTCATAGATCACCATCTGGCTCAGGCAAACGGTGAATTTGTAAAGGTCTACCTGTTTTTACTGCGTCATCTTGAGGATCCCTCTTCGACGCTTACGGTATCCAAGATCGCCGACTGCCTGAACCATACGGAAAAGGACATCATGCGGGCGTTCCGTTATTGGGAAGCCGCTGGCGTCTTAAGTCTCGGCAGAGAAACTGAAGGCAGGGCAGCAGAGACCGAGGTCCGGAAAAAAAGCAGTCAGCCTTCTCTGTCCGCTCCGGCAGAAGAAGAAAAAAAGGCAGGAGCGGTCACAGCAGCAGCCCCCGCGGCAGAGGACAACCCGGACGGCAGCGCCGGTCCTGTTTCGGACAAGGCAATGGCCGATCCTCTTCCCGATGCGCTTCCTTCCTCGGGCAGTCCCGCGGCAGACACCAGACCTGCAAAAGCAATCCCGCTGGATTCCTTTAAGGCACAGAAGGAACTGAAGTCCCTGCTTTTTATTGCAGAACAGTATCTCGGCAAGACTCTGACCAAGTCGGACACAGACGCCATCACGTATTTTTATGATACCTTGGGCATGTCCGCCGATCTGGTGGAATATCTGCTTGAGACCTGTGCGGAGAACGGCCATAAGAACATGCACTATATTCAGAAGGTCGCCCTTTCCTGGGCCGATGACGGGATCGAGACCGTAGCCCAGGCCCGCCAGCGCTCCATGAATTATAACAAGAACTGCTATACCGTCCTCAATGCGTTCGGTATCAAGAACCGCGGCCCCGCCGTTTCAGAGGTTACATATATCCAAAAATGGACGGATGAGTTCGGCTTTACACTGGATATCATCCAGGAGGCATGCAGCCGCACAATCGCCGCGATCCACCAGCCCAGCTTTGAATACGCGGATACGATCCTGGCAAAATGGCATGACGGAAAGGTACATCATTTAAAAGACATCGATAATCTGGATGCTGCGTTTCGAAAGGAAAAAGCCGCGAAAAAATCATCTGCCCCCAGTCCTAAAAGTGTCACAAAGAATCTGAATAATTTCGAGAGACGCACTTATGATATGGACTCTTTGGAGGCGCAACTATTAAACAGCAATTAAGGAACTGTGGAAAAACCGCGGCAGATTTTATCGGCCCGGGTATCTTTATTTGCAGTTCCTAAAAGGAGTTTGTCGTGGGATTAAAAAATTCACAGTACCAGGCGATCATGAGGGAATACGAGCAGAAGCAGCTCCGCAGCCGTGATACCCTTGCCAGACATTATGCTGAGGTGTATACAAGGTCTCCGGAATTTCAGTCTCTGGATGAGTCGATTTCCATCCTTTCCGTCCAGTATGGGAAGAGGCTGCTCAACGGAGACGACCATGCGGTGGAGTCCTTAAAGAGCGAGCTTGCGATCCTCAGGAAGCAGAAGGATGAGCTGCTGCAGTCCTGCGGCTTCCCTTCCGATTATCTGGAGCCCTCCTATGAGTGTTCCCAGTGCAGGGATACGGGCTATATCGACAATCAGAAGTGCCGCTGCTTTAAGGCGGCTGCCAGCCGTCTCCTTTATGAGCAGTCCAACCTGAAGGAAATTCTCAAAACCGAGAATTTTAATTCTTTTTCCATGAAATACTATTCTGATAATTATATTGACCCCAAGTCCGGGCGCTCCTCTCTGTCGGTCATGAAGGATGCGCTTGCGGTCTGTAAGGATTTTATCCGAACCTTTGATCAGGAGCACAAAAGTCTCTTTTTGTACGGCAGCGTAGGCGTGGGGAAGACGTTTCTGTCCAACTGTATCGCAAAAGAATTGATGGATGCCGGCTTTTCCGTAATCTATTATTCTGCGCCTGCGTTGTTTAATATGTTTGCACACAGTACGTTTCACAAAGATGATACAGATGCACAGAACATCCGGCATTATGCCTTTGACTGTGATCTGCTGATCATAGATGACCTGGGAACGGAATTCACCAATTCCTTCATTGCGTCTCAGCTTTTTACCTGCGTCAACGAAAGGCTGCTGAACAAAAAGTCCACGGTCATCTCAACCAATCTATCTCTGGATTCCCTTGCCGACTTATATACGGAAAGGTCTTTTTCCAGAATTACAAGCAACTATATTATGCTGAAATTGATCGGTGATGATATCCGGATCAAGAAAAAACTGATGAACAGGGAGGAAGTGTAATGCTGCGTCGAAGCGAACGTAACCTGGAGAACATCCCGGTAGGTGCACTGGGGCTGATTCCCATTACCGGCTGTGAGGAGCTCGGTGAGCAAGTCAACAAGTATCTTGTGAAGTGGAGAAAGGAAAGTGAGAACCAACATATCGGAGATGTGGTTTTCAACGGATATGTAAGAGACAACTATATTATCAATACGAATGTTCCCCGGTTTGGTTCGGGTGAAGCCAAAGGGATCATCACGGAATCGGTCCGCGGAAAGGACCTGTACCTGATGGTAGACGTTCTGAATTATAATGTCACCTATTCCCTCACGGGCAATGTAAACCATATGTCACCGGACGACCATTTTCAGAATCTGAAGCGGGTGATCGCGGCCATCGGCGGCAAGAGCAGGCGGATCAATATCATCATGCCGTTCCTCTATGAGAGCCGTCAGCATAAGCGCAATGGAAGGGAGTCTCTGGACTGTGCCCTTGCCCTGCAGGAGCTGGTACGCATGGGCGTGGACAATATCATTACCTTTGACGCTCATGATCCGCGTGTGCAGAACGCAATCCCGCTGAACGGATTTGAGACGGTCTCCCCCACCTATCAATTCATCAAGAGCCTTCTGGGCACGGTCAAGAACCTGCAGATCGACAGCGATCACATGATGGCCATCAGCCCTGACGAAGGTGGTACGCACCGCGCCATCTATCTGGCAAATGTACTGGGGCTGGATATGGGGATGTTCTATAAACGGCGTGATTATACCCGTATTGTCAACGGGCGGAATCCGATCGTGGCTCATGAATTTCTGGGCAGCTCCGTGGAGGGAAAAGACGTCATCATCATTGATGATATGATCTCTTCGGGAGACAGTATCATAGAGGTCGCAAAGGAGTTAAAGCGCCGGAAGGCAAACCGGATCTTTGCTGCCGCTACCTTTGGACTGTTTACGAATGGTCTGGACCGTTTTGATAAAGCCTACGAGGAGGGTCTGATCCACGGGGTCCTGACAACGAATCTGATCTACCGCACTCCGAATCTGCTGTCAAAGCCCTATTATATTGACTGCGATATGAGTAAATATATTGCCCTGCTGATCGATACCCTCAACCATGACGGTTCAATCAGCACGCTGCTGAGTCCCAATGAGCGGATACAGCATGTACTGCAGGTCTACAAAAACGGTGGCGAGATTGAACGGGAGATTGAAATTTAAAAAGCGGGCGGCAGGTGTACTCACCTGACCGCCCGTTCTTTATTCCTTTATTCCTTTATTCCAGTGTATCCGGTTCTTCTGCGTCTGCTTCCACTTCGCCTGTATCATCCGGCTCCGCATCTGCTTCAGCTTCTTCCAGGTTATCCGGCCCTACTTCGGCTTCTTTCAGGTCATCCAGTTCCGCTTCGGCTTCTTCCAGATCATCCAGCTCTGCTTCGGCTGCGTCCTCATCCAGATCGTCAAAATCTGCTTCGGCTCCCTCTGCGTCCGCATCTGCATCTACATCCGCTTCCGAATCCATGCCTTCTTCCAGATCGTCCAGCAGTTCGTCCTCGTCGAAGTCGATCTCATCATCCGGCTTGTTATCTGTATTCAGATGTACATCCCGGTACTTCTTCATACCGGTTCCGGCCGGAATATGCTTTCCGATGATGACATTCTCTTTCAGACCGATCAGGTGGTCCACCTTACCCTTGATCGCCGCTTCCGTCAGAACCTTCGTAGTCTCCTGGAAGGAAGCTGCGGACAGGAAGGAATCTGTCGCCAGGGATGCCTTGGTGATACCGAGCATGATCTGTTCCCCGGTCGCGGCAGTCTTGCCTTCTGCTTCCAGCATTTCATTCACTTCATTGAACTCCAGTACATCGACCATGCTGCCCGGCAGGAATTCGGTATCTCCTCTTTCCTCCACACGGATCTTTTTCAGCATCTGGCGCACAATGACCTCAATATGCTTATCATTGATATCCACACCCTGCAGACGGTATACACGCTGCACTTCACGCAGCAGATAATCCTGCGCCGCGCGCAGACCTTTGATCTTCAGGATATCGTGTGGGTTTACACTACCTTCTGTCAGCTCATCGCCGGCTTCAAGCACCTGTCCGTCCTGAACCTTGATCCTGGAGCCGTATGGGATCAGGTACGCCTTGGATTCTCCTGTCTGATCGTTGGTCACAATAACCTCACGCTTCTTCTTCGTATCGCTCAGAATCGCCGTTCCCGCAAATTCCGTAATGATCGCAAGACCCTTCGGCTTTCTGGCCTCAAACAGCTCCTCGACACGGGGAAGACCCTGTGTGATATCGTCACCGGCCACACCTCCTGTATGGAAGGTACGCATGGTAAGCTGTGTACCCGGTTCTCCGATCGACTGCGCCGCAATGATGCCGACAGCCTCACCGACCTGGACCGCTTCTCCGGTCGCCATGTTGGCGCCATAGCACTTGGAGCAAACACCGTCCTTGCACTTGCAGGTCAGGATCGTACGGATCTTCACGCACTCCAGCGGATTTCCCTTTTCATCCACGCCTCTTTTCATGACACGCTCCGCGCGCCGCGGAGTAATCATATGATTCGCCTTTACAAGAACATTGCCTTCCTTATCCTTGATGTCATAACAGGAGAAACGACCTGTAATACGCTCCTGCAGACTTTCGATCTCTTCGTTTCCATCCATGAATGCTTTTACATACATGCCCGGAATCTCTTTTTCTTCCTCGTTGATACAGTCGCTGTCGTGGATGATCAGCTCCTGTGATACGTCTACCAGACGTCTCGTCAGATACCCGGAATCGGCGGTACGGAGAGCTGTATCAGACAGACCCTTCCGAGCGCCGTGGGCGGACATAAAGTACTCCAATACGTCCAGACCTTCACGGAAGTTGGACTTGATCGGCAGCTCAATGGTCCGTCCTGTCGTATCGGCCATCAGCCCGCGCATGCCTGCAAGCTGCTTGATTTGCTTATCGGAACCACGGGCTCCGGAATCCGCCATCATATAGATGTTGTTGTACTTATCCAGTCCTCCGAGCAGCGCTTCCGTCAGCTTGTCATCGGTATTCTTCCAGGTCTCCACCACTTCCTTGTAACGCTCTTCCTCCGTGATCAGACCACGCTTGTAGTTCTTTGTGATCCGGTCCACCGTATCCTGCGCGTCCCGGATCATCTGCGGCTTCTCCGGCGGCACGGTCATATCGGAAATGGATACGGTCATGGCCGCCCTAGTGGAATACTTATAGCCGATAGATTTCACATTGTCCAGCACCTCTGCAGTCTGTGTCGCGCCATGGGTATTGATGACCTTTTCCAGGATCTGCTTGAGCTGCTTCTTGCCTACATGGAAATCAATCTCCAGAAGCAGTTGGTTTCCTTCTGCTTCCCGGTCCACAAAGCCCAGATCCTGGGGAATGATCTCATTAAACAGCAGACGTCCCAGTGTCGCGTCGATCATGCCCTGCTTCTGGGTGCCATCCTCCATGTTCTTCTTCACACGCACCTTAATCCTGGAGTGCAGTGTGATATATCCATTCTCATAGGCCAGGATCGCTTCATTGACGCTCTTAAAGATCATGCCCTCGCCTTTGGCTCCCGGCCTCTCCTGGGTCAGATAATAGATCCCGAGTACCATATCCTGAGACGGAACCGCCACAGGACCGCCGTCGGAAGGCTTTAACAGGTTATTCGGGGAAAGCAGCAGGAAACGGCATTCCGCCTGCGCTTCCACGGACAGCGGAACATGGACTGCCATCTGGTCTCCATCGAAATCGGCGTTGTACGCGGTACATACCAATGGATGCAGCTTGATCGCCTTACCCTCTACCAGGATCGGCTCAAATGCCTGAATCCCAAGTCTATGCAGGGTAGGGGCACGGTTCAGCATGACCGGATGCTCCTTGATCACTTCTTCAAGCACATCCCACACCTCCGGCTGGAGACGCTCCACCATCTTCTTCGCATTTTTGATATTATGGGCAGTTCCATTTGCCACAAGCTCCTTCATAACAAAGGGCTTAAACAGCTCGATCGCCATCTCCTTGGGAAGGCCGCACTGATAGATCTTCAATTCCGGCCCTACGACGATAACAGAACGTCCCGAGTAGTCTACACGCTTTCCTAACAGGTTCTGACGGAACCGGCCGTTCTTTCCCTTTAACATATCGGAAAGTGACTTCAAGGCCCGGTTTCCGGGACCTGTCACTGGACGTCCCCGGCGGCCGTTGTCGATCAGCGCGTCCACCGCTTCCTGGAGCATACGCTTCTCGTTGCGTACAATGATATCCGGCGCGCCCAGTTCTAAAAGCCTTCTCAGACGGTTGTTCCGGTTGATAATCCTGCGGTACAGGTCATTCAGGTCGGAGGTCGCGAACCGCCCGCCGTCCAGCTGTACCATGGGACGCAGATCCGGCGGAATGACCGGGATCATATTCAGGATCATCCACTCCGGCTTATTTCCGGATTCCCGGAAGGCTTCGATCACTTCCAGACGCTTCACGATACGCGCCCGCTTCTGGCCTGAAGTATTCTCCAGGGAAGCCTGCAGCTCCGCATATTCCTTTTCCAGGTCAATGGCCTGAAGAAGCTCCTGAATGGCCTCAGCGCCCATGCCTACACGGAACCCCTTATATCCCCACCTTTCACGCTGTTCCTGGTATTCCGCCTCGGAGAGCACCTGCTTATACTGCAGGTCCGACTCGCCTTTATCCAACACGATATAGGACGCAAAATACAGCACCCGCTCCAATGTACGCGGAGAGATATCCAGGATCAATCCCATCCGGCTGGGGATCCCCTTAAAATACCAGATGTGGGATACCGGCGCAGCCAGCGCGATATGCCCCATACGCTCACGGCGGACAGCGGACTTGGTCACTTCTACGCCGCATCGGTCACAGATAACACCCTTGTAGCGAATCTTTTTATACTTTCCGCAGTGGCACTCCCAGTCCTTGCTGGGTCCAAAGATCCTCTCGCAGAACAGTCCGTCCTTTTCCGGTTTCAGCGTCCTGTAGTTGATGGTCTCGGGCTTGGTCACCTCGCCTCTGGACCACTCCATGATTTTTTCCGGTGAAGCCAGGCCGATCTTGATTGCGTCAAATGTTAACGGTTCGTGTTGTTGTTCATTATTCGTTGGCATATAGTTGGCTCCTCCTATTCCATATCGTCATCATAATACTCGTCAAATTCCATCTCCGCATCGTCATCGAATTCACTGTCATCCGGTTCCATATCTACATCTTCCAGTTCTCCGTCCACGAATTCCTGTTCCGTATAACCATGCTCTCCATAAGATTCATCGTCATCGTATCTTCTGTCTCCTTCGATAATGGAATTCAGATTGGTTTCTCCATAGTCCACCGTCTCCATGATCTCCACCTCGACATTGTCGTCGCGCAGCACGCGTACGTCCAGTGCCAGGGACTGCAGTTCCTTTAACAGTACCTTGAAGGACTCGGGAATCCCCGGTTCCGGGATATTCTCACCCTTGATGATTGCCTCGTAGGTCTTCACACGCCCTACTACATCATCCGACTTCACGGTCAGGATCTCCTGCAGTGTATAGGATGCGCCGTAAGCCTCCAGCGCCCATACCTCCATCTCTCCGAAACGCTGTCCGCCGAACTGGGCTTTTCCTCCCAGCGGCTGCTGGGTCACCAGAGAGTAGGGACCTGTGGAACGCGCGTGGATCTTATCATCTACCAGATGATGTAGCTTCAGATAATGCATGTGTCCGATGGTAACCGGACTGTCAAAATACTCTCCCGTCCGTCCGTCGCGCAAGCGCACTTTTCCGTCCCTGGAAAGGGGTACGCCATGCCACAGCTCCCGATAATCCCGGTTCTCATACAGATATTTCAAAACCTCCGGAAGCAGCTCTTCCTTATGCTTTTTCTCAAATTCTTCCCACTCCAGATTGACATAATCATTTGCCAGATCCAGCGTGTCCATGATGTCCACCTCGTTGGCCCCGTCGAAGACCGGTGTGGAAATATTGAATCCGAGGGCTTTTGCAGCCAGGCTCAGGTGAATCTCCAGAACCTGCCCGATATTCATACGGGACGGCACGCCCAGGGGGTTCAGCACAATATCCAGGGGACGTCCGTTGGGCAGATACGGCATATCCTCCACCGGCAGCACGCGGGAAACCACACCCTTGTTGCCGTGACGGCCTGCCATCTTATCTCCTACGGAGATCTTTCTCTTCTGCGCGATGTAGATACGCACGGACTGGTTCACGCCCGGGGACAGCTCATCGCCGTTATCCCTGGTAAATACCTTGGCATCCACAACGATTCCGTATTCTCCGTGAGGCACCTTCAGGGAAGTATCCCTGACTTCACGCGCCTTCTCTCCGAAGATCGCACGCAGGAGCCGCTCCTCCGCAGTCAGCTCTGTCTCTCCCTTCGGAGTCACCTTTCCTACCAGGATATCCCCGGCACGGACCTCAGCGCCGATCCGGATGATTCCCCGTTCGTCCAGATCCTTCAAAGCCTCATCGCCGACACCGGGAATATCTCTCGTGATCTCTTCCGGTCCCAGCTTGGTATCTCTGGCCTCCGCCTCATATTCCTCAATATGGACGGAAGTATATACATCATCCTGTACCAGACGCTCGCTCAGCAGAACGGCATCCTCATAGTTGTAGCCTTCCCATGTCATGAATCCGATCAAGGGGTTCTTGCCGAGAGCCATCTCGCCGTTGGAGGTGGACGGACCGTCTGCGATCACCTGTCCCTCTTCCACCCGCTCGCCCTTATTGACAATGGGTCTCTGGTTGTAGCAGTTACTCTGGTTGCTTCGCTGGAACTTCATCAGCTTATAGGTCTTCTTGCTTCCGTCGTCGGAGCGGACCGTGATCTCCTTGGATGTGGAACGTTCTACCACGCCCGCGTTCTCCGCAACCACACAGACACCGGAGTCCACCGCGGACTTCACTTCCATACCGGTACCGACCACCGGAGCTTCCGTGGTAAGCAGCGGCACCGCCTGACGCTGCATGTTGGAACCCATCAGCGCACGGTTGGCATCGTCATTTTCCAGGAAAGGAATGAGCGCCGTAGCCACGGAGAACACCATCTTCGGGGATACGTCCATGAAGTCGAACTTGCTTCTCTCGTATTCCTGAGTCTCTTCCCTGTAACGGCCGGATACATTTTTCCGGACAAAATGTCCTTCCGTGTCCAACGCCTCATTGGCCTGTGCCACATGATAATTGTCTTCTTCATCCGCAGTCATGTAAACCACTTCGTCTGTGACCACCGGATTCTCCGGATTGGTCTTGTCAATGACACGATAAGGAGCCTCCACGAAGCCGTACTGATTGATCCTTGCATAGCATGCAAGAGAGTTGATCAGTCCGATGTTGGGTCCTTCAGGCGTCTCAATGGGGCACATCCTTCCATAATGGGAGTAATGTACGTCACGGACCTCGAATCCGGCACGCTCACGGGACAGACCGCCCGGTCCCAGCGCGGAAAGACGTCTCTTATGTGTCAGCTCACCCAGCGGGTTGTTCTGATCCATGAACTGGGACAGCTGGGAGGAACCGAAGAACTCCTTTACCGCGGCTGTCACCGGCTTGATATTGATCAGCGACTGGGGTGAAATCCCCTCCTGATCCTGTGTCGTCATACGCTCCCGGACTACCCTCTCCAATCTGGACAGTCCGATCCTGTACTGATTCTGGAGCAGTTCCCCAACCGCGCGGATACGCCGGTTGCCCAGGTGGTCAATGTCATCGTCATTGCCCATGCCGTACTCCAGATGCATGTTATAATTAATAGAAGCAAGGATATCTTCCTTGGTAATGTGCTTCGGGATCAGATCGTGCAGGTCGCGCTTGATCAGGACCTTCAGCTCGTCAATGTCTCCCGCGCTCTCCTCCAAAAGCCCTTCCAGAACCGGGTAATATACCTGCTCCGTCACGCCCACTTCCTTCGGGTCAATGTCTACGATGGCCTGCAGGTCCACCATCATATTGGAAAGGATCTTGATATTGCGGGAGCTGTCCTCTCCGTTCACCCACAGGTACGGAGCAGCGGAATTCTGGATGGCATCCGCGATCTCGCGGGTGATCACCGTGCCTGCCTCAGCGATCACCTCTCCCGTCACCGGGCTGACCACGGTCTCTGCCAGGGTCTGTCCCTTGACACGGTTCTTAAGCATCAGCTTTTTATTGAATTTGTAACGTCCTACCTTGGCGAGGTCATAACGCCTTGCGTCAAAAAACATGCTGGTGATCAGGCTTTCCGCGCTGTCCACCGCAAGCGGCTCGCCGGGACGGATCTTTTTGTATAACTCTAACAGACCCTCCTGATAGTTCTCAGCAGTGTCTTTGCTAAAGCTGGCAAGAATCTTCGGTTCCTCTCCGAAAAGGTCTAAGATCTCCGGATTGGTCCCGATCCCAAGGGCACGGATCAGCACAGTGATCGGCACCTTCCTTGTCCGGTCTACGCGGACATAAAATACGTCATTGGAGTCGGTCTCATATTCCAGCCATGCCCCGCGGTTCGGGATCACGGTGGAGGAGAACAGCCGTTTACCAAGCTTATCGTGAGCAATCCCGTAATAAATGCCGGGAGAACGGACAAGCTGGCTTACGATAACACGCTCCGCCCCGTTGATCACGAAGGTTCCTGTCTTGGTCATCAGGGGCAGATCTCCCATGAAGATTTCATGTTCGTTGATCTCGTCATTCTCTTTGTTGTAAAGTCTGACTCTTACCTTCAAAGGCGCGGCATAGGTCGCATCCCGCTCTTTGCACTCTTCGATCGTGTACTTTACTTCATTCTCGCACAATCTGAAATCAACAAATTCCAGACTCAGGTGACCGCTGTAGTCAGCAATCGGAGAAATATCGCTGAATACCTCTTTTAATCCGTCTGTCAGGAACCACTGATACGAATCCTTCTGAACTTCGATTAAATTCGGCATCTGCAATACTTCTTTCTGCCTGGAATAGCTCATGCGTGAACTTTTTCCGTTAGTGATGGGACGAATTCTGTTTTTCTCCATGGACGTTTCACTCCTTATTCGTTTTCTGAATATCTCCGTAAAGGCTGCGCGAAAATGCCAGCTTCTATGTGCATCCTTCTGACCAGTCAGCGTGGTGATTGCTCGAAGTGTGACATGTAACAAAAATATTCGTTGCCGGGCTGCGAGTTACCCTGTATATTCCCCTTAGAGCGCATCTTAAAAATATATTTCAGTAACCATAGCTCATTAATTTACACTCTGTTCTGCGGCAATTCATGAAACAAGATTCCGCCTGTACATCAATTCCCTGAAATGGAAATATGTGGCAAACGGTATATCTATCCATAATAGCGCATTTTTAACTATAACACAAATGGGTTTTTGGTGTCAACACATTTTCAAAAAGTTCTTGACAAATTGTGATTTATGTGGTATTAGAAGCGGGTTAGAACAGAGAACCGCAGACGAACGTTCTTCATCTGCGGTCCTCATTAGATCATCTCTGTCATACGGAAAATAATCCATCTGTACGGTTGGATGATCTAAAGATCATCCAACCTACGCATCCATTCGCAAAATCCACGCTATCGCACTCTTGCGTCTGCAATGCAGCCGCATTTTGCTCATTTATGCGTAGGTTGCTAATCCGAAATATCTGTTTTATTGCAACAAGTTGCATAGAACAGATATCTCGGATTGCAACCGTACAGGTGGAAAATAATTGCCAGCAGCAATTATTTCAGGTTTACTTCTGCGCCTTCGCCTTCGAGCTTCGCCTTGATCTCTTCTGCTTCTGCCTTGGAAACTGCTTCCTTCACTACCTTCGGAGCGCCGTCAACCAGTTCCTTCGCTTCCTTCAGACCAAGGCCTGTGATCTCACGTACAGCCTTGATAACCTTAACCTTAGATGCGCCTGCAGATACAAGCTCTACATCAAATTCGTCCTTCTCTTCTGCTGCCGCTGCTCCTTCCCCGCCTGCTGCCGCAACTACAACGCCTGCTGCCGCAGATACACCAAATTCTTCTTCACATGCTTTTACTAATTCATTCAGTTCTAATACTGATAATTCTTTGATCGCTTCGATCATTTCAGCTGTTGTCAATTTAGCCATTGTCATATCCTCCATTTTTTATATTAATATCAATCTGTCATCAGTCCTATACTGCCGTCTGCACCGGCCGATTCCCGCGGGCGCAGCTTCCATTCAACACTCTATGGGCATGAAACTCTGATCATTCTGCTGCTTCTGCCGGAGCCTCTGCGGTCTCAGCCGGAGCTTCTGCCGTCTCGCCATCCTTCTCAGCAATCTGCTTGATGACACGCGCGAAGTTCGTGATCGGTGACTGCATGCTTCCAAGCAGTCTGGAAAGAAGAACTTCTCTTGACGGAATCTTGGACAGCTCTGTCAGTCCCGCGACATCGTATACATTGCCCTCTACTACGCCGCCTTTCAGTTCCAGCTTGTCTGCGGTCTTAGCGAAATTGCAGATGATCCTTGCCGGAGCTGTCGCGTCATCCTTGGAGATCGCAATCGCGCTGGGTCCTTTCAGACAATCATCCAGACCTGCGAACTCGGTTCCCTCAAATGCCCTTTTCATCATAGTATTCTTGTAGACCTTGTATACTATGCCGGCTTCTCTGAGCTGCTTACGGAGTTCCGTATCCTGAGCCACAGTCAATCCGCGGTAGTCAACAAGCACTACGGACTGGGCATCCTTGATCTCCTCAGCGATAGCATCTACAACTGGTTGTTTTAACTCAACTTTTGCCACGTTCTGGTGCACCTCCTTATATATTTATAAAAGCACTGCCACAAGGAAAGTGGATTATACAGGGTAAATACAGAAAGTCCGACATGGCAGCCCTTCTGCATACGATGGTATATAAAAACCTCTGTGTACACAAAGACACAGAGGTAAAATCCAATTCAATGAATCTCGCATTCCTCGGTAGGCGTTGGTCTGCTTATGCCTTGCGGCACCTACTGTCTTCGGCAGCTAATTGCCTGATTATAATAACACCGATTCCGGGGGATGTCAACTCATTTTATTTAATTTTATCAAATTTACTGCAGCCGCATCGGATTGACCTTGATGCCAGGGCCCATCGTGGAGGTGAGTGTCACGCTCTTTAAGAACTGTCCCTTTACTGCTGCGGGTCTTGCTTTTATAATTGCATCAACAAGCGTCTGGAAGTTGTCCGCTAACTGCTCCTCGGTAAAGGAAGCCTTACCGATCGGCACATGGATAATGTTCGTCTTGTCCAATCTGTACTCAATCTTACCAGCCTTGATATCGTTGATCGCCTTTGTAACATCCATTGTTACGGTACCTGCCTTCGGGTTCGGCATAAGGCCCTTCGGTCCAAGCACACGTCCAAGACGTCCAACAACACCCATCATATCCGGTGTAGCAACCACTACGTCAAAATCCAGCCAGCCTTCGTTCTGGATCTTCGGAACCAGTTCCTGTCCGCCTACATAGTCAGCGCCTGCTGCCTGAGCCTCGTCAGCCTTTGCGTCCTTAGCAAATACAAGGATACGGACAGTCTTACCTGTTCCATGAGGCAGAACAACCGCGCCACGGATCTGCTGGTCAGCATGACGGCCGTCACATCCGGTTCTGATATGAGCTTCGATTGTCTCATCAAATTTTGCAACTGCTGCTTTCTTTACCAGAGAAATAGCCTCTGCCTTCTCGTAAAGATTGCCTCTCTGGATCTGTTTTGCAGCTTCGATATATTTCTTTCCTCGTTTCATTCTATATAACCTCCTTGTGGTATTGGCGGGATCGAACCCCTCCCACTGATTTCTTCTTCGTTACCAGGGTATAGTGCCCGCAGACGCGCTTACTCTACGGTTACGCCCATAGAACGGCAGGTTCCCTCGATCATACTCATAGCAGCTTCCAATGACGCGGCATTCAGGTCAGGCATCTTTGTCTTGGCAATCTCTTCTACCTGGGCCTTCGTGATCTTCGCAACCTTGGTCTTGTTCGGAACACCTGAACCGGACTTGATGTTGCATGCCTTTTTGATCAGGACCGCTGCCGGAGGAGTCTTTGTAACGAAGCTGAAGCTTCTGTCACTGTATACAGTAATGACAACCGGGATGATGAGGTCACCCTGGTCTGCTGTCCTTGCATTGAACTGCTTTGTAAATTCAACGATATTGACGCCATGCTGTCCAAGCGCAGGGCCTACCGGCGGTGCAGGAGTTGCCTTGCCGGCCGGAATCTGTAACTTAATATAACCTTCTACTTTTTTTGCCATTTTTCATTACCTCCTTGTGGTATTGGCGGGATAAAATCCCTCCCACTTCTTATTCCATCTTCTTGACTTCTGAAAAGCTGAGTTCGACCGGTGTCTCACGGCCAAACAGTTCCACATTGATCGACAGGCTCTCCTTCTGCTCGTTGACGCTCTGCACCACGCCCACGGTGCCTTCCCAGGCCCCGTTGAGTACAATCACGGCGTCGCCCTGCTCAAAGCTGACCTTCACTTCCTGACGGATGCCGAACCTCTCCATCTCGTCCTCCTCTAAGGGGACCGGCTTGGATCCGGGACCGACAAACCCTGTCACGCCGCGGGTATTGCGGACAACATACCAGGTATCGTCATTCATATACATATGGATCATGACATAACCCGGAAACAGCTTCTTCATGCTGACCTTCTGAACGCCATTCTTCTGTTCCAGCACTTCCTCCAGGGGAACCCGGACTTCCAGGATCTGATCTTCCAGATGACGGTTTTCGATTGTCTTGTCAATGTTTGCTTTTACCTTGTTCTCATACCCGGAATAGGTATGAACCACATACCATCTTGCCTCTGACATAAAATCACCTTTCCGTTATGGCTTCGTATCTGCCGAAGACAGCTACAAAAGCTTCTCACTTTACCAAAAGGTCAATCCCGTACTTCATGATCGTGTCGATCACTGTGATGATCACACCCAATAATACGGAAACAGTCACAACTGCCGTCGTCTGCTTCACTAACGCATTCTTATCCGGCCAGATGACCTTCTTAAACTCTGTCTGAAGTCCTTTGAACCAGCTTTTCTTCTGAGTTTTTTCTGTCTTTCCGCTCATAGCATCCACTTCCTTCCAAAATGACTATTTCGTCTCTTTGTGCAGTGTGTGGGATCTGCAGAACTTACAGTACTTCTTGGTCTCCATGCGTTCCGGATGTGTTTTCTTATCCTTGGTCATGTTGTAATTGCGGTTCTTGCATTCCGTACATTCCAATGTAATTCTTGTGCGCACAACTTCCACCTCGCTTTTTCTCAGAACACCTCTCAGGACTCCGCCGCCAAGACCGACGCGGCCCAAAATCCCCGGATGCTCCCTTGATTCACTACATGTTACTGATGGTTGCGAAGCCATCAAATTTAGGCATAAAAAAAAGACCTACTTCCATTCGCAGAAAAATTGTAACACATAGGATGCGGGGAAGTCAAGTCCTTTCTTTGAAATCATATCAAATCTATACTTCACGGCATAGCTGCGCCAGTTTCATCGCTTTAAACAGACTAATCACCCGCTCATCTTCCGAATCCCATATTTCTGCATGATATGGGTTTTTATGATTTCCAATCGGGTTAGGAAACGTATCGGAATTTCTACATTGTCGGGCACTTATTTTTACCGAAGTTTTATAATCATCCTTTTTTCTAAACCGCCACTTGAAATTTTCAATAATCTCTTCTTCTGACCTTCCTCCGTCACGATCCACAGATGCACCACTTTTATCCATAAATAAAGCAGCCGTTGGTTTTCCATTTATAAAACCATTTGGATCAGATTTTTTAACCATGCGATATAATATTTCTGAGTCTGCAATATTATTCAAGTCCATAAAATTTTTCCACACACTCCTTTATCCTGTAACCTGTATTCTCTGTAAACAACTCCATTTGTGCCATAGAATAATCGCCTTTCGGTATATATACTTTTTCTGTTTTTTCTTCGCTAACTTCAAAAACGAGCAGACTTTTATCGTCCAATTCATATTGCATCAACAAACTATTACGTCCTGTCGGCGCAATCTCCGGCTGTTTTTCAAGCATCTCAATAATCATTTTAAAAAGCTTAATAGCCTTTTTCGAAAAAATACTCCCTCCTGTTCCATTCCAATCATCATCAAACGCTGCCATTTTCTCTATCTTATTAAGATTTCCCACCTTCATTAAGTCTATTGTTTTATCAACATACATATTTATATGCCCTTTTTTCGTATTCAAGTTAATATATTGTATGTATGAAGGCATTATAAAATCATATCCAAATAATGCGTCTAAATCTGCCGTACTCTTCAATGCAGTCGTTCCAACAAAAAGCGCAAAAGCAACAGAAGTAGCTATACCCACATTGGTAAATGATTTCCTCTCAACATGATTATTCGATTTCGCATCCACTTTTGATAATGTAATCAAGTTCCCATCATTCATCTTATTTACCTTTTTCCTTTGACATAGATAGAACTGGATCCTATTAATTGACTGTTAAAAAATACGGTTGTGTTATATAAGCCTTCTGTTTCAAAAACAACATTACGGAAATCCATGCTCATATATACCCCTTTATATTCCTTTGGCAGTTCAACTTCATCCGGCTCTGGCATAGGAGGCAACATAATAATGCCAGTATTAACCAGATCAGCTTCTTCTCCATCTTTTGAAAAAACAATCCGTATAGAATTATCTACAGAAACATCAATATCCAGCACGGAAAAAATAACAGAAAAAGTAAAAGTTCCCGGAAGAAATTCTGGTGTTAATGCAGTCATAACCCCCATTGCATTTATACTAACGCCTTTTCCATCATTTGCTGGAACTCTGTCTGCACTTATGCAATAAATAAAATTAGCCAATTTAGCCATTCAATCACCTCTATAGATCTTTTATACCGATTACCCATACTGCCACATTCATATTATACTAAGTTTCCTTTAAAAAAGCAATCATACTTACATCTTAACTACTAGGAACGCCTGTATTTTCAAACACTTCGCAGGCTTCATGATGTTATTTTCCGTACAAAAATAGAATTATTGAAAAAACTGTTGACAGACCAGCCAAATCACGCTATATCCTGAATTTTGCAAGGGATTAAGTAAAAAATGCTCTGGACACCGCATAAATAGTGGCGTTCAGGGCATTTCTGAAATGTATGGAAGTGTTGTATTTTCTTACCTGTTTTGAGTTTATAAAAATTTTATATTTTTGTCTCCTTATACCTGAATTATTCACGGAATAACGGCATCAACTGCTGAAACCCGCATGGTTACTGTATTTTAATTGAATATTATATGGATATTTTAAACACCGTAAGCTTAGAAAG
>NZ_JBQIKP010000005.1:0-149129 GCF_056796775.1 Schaedlerella sp. | reverse complement strand
AGCAGCATAGTGTTCCAAAAGGCTGTTCTTTGATAATTGAATCATTGCCAGATATTGAATTTTCAAGGTGCATAGCTAAAATCTATGTGCGAAGTTTGAGTAATATAATACACTATATCTGCAAAATCCCTCTGTCAGGAGTGGAGAAAATCCAATCCGGACTTCTTCTTTCAGAGAGCTTCAGACGTTGGATAGAAAGTTACTTTTGCAAAGGAACGTAAAGTCTGAGCTATCAATCAATATTTACATAAAGAATCACAAGATATCGTTCCCAACCTCCCTTGCCAGACTACTGCTTTTTATGCTGACATCATATCAAACGGGGCCAGGTGTTTCATCGTTCCTGCTTTTATTTAGACGAATGGATGTTTTATCCTATGTGCGAAGAAAAAGTTTCCTGGCCTTTTATTGAAACGTTGCAATAGCCCCAAATAATGCAAGATTTTATTCAAAATTTTTTAAGCGTCAGAGCTGGTTCATCAAAAAACCCGTTGTTACAGTTCACGACCGCAAACTGTAACGCATAAAAAACGGGAGAGGCACTTTTGCTCCTCCCCGTCTGCTTAACCGTTGATCTCCAACACCTTATAATCCTGATCCTCAACCGCCTTTTTCAGCACATCATTGGCAATCTCCGCATTCAATGTTACCACCGCTGTGCCTGCCTCATGGCTGACCTGGGCCGCATCCACCTCCGGCAGTGCCTCCAGGCATTTTTTCACGGCTGCCTCGCAGTGTCCGCACATCATCCCTTCAATCTTCATTGTTCTTTCCATCACTGTTACCTCCTGCTTTCTTTTTACTTTGATCTTTTTGTCATTCTTTGTATCATGTATCTTAAACCAGTTCAGCCGCAGTGCGTTTGTCACCACGCAGAAGCTGGACAGGCTCATCGCAGCTGCCCCGAACATGGGGTTCAGTTTCAGCCCGAAGATCGGAAACCAGATCCCTGCTGCCAGCGGAATCCCGATCACATTGTAGAAAAATGCCCAAAACAGGTTTTCATGGATATTGCGCAGTGCCGCGCGGCTCAGTCGGATAGCAGCCGGCACATCGCTCAGGCGGCTCTTCATCAGGACCACATCCGCCGCGTCGATCGCAATATCCGTTCCCGCTCCGATGGCAATCCCCATATCTGCCCTGGTCAGGGCCGGCGCATCGTTGATCCCGTCCCCGACCATTGCTGTTTTGCCTTTCTGCTTCAGGGCACGGATCACGCTTTCCTTTCCATCCGGAAGGACACCCGCAATCACCTCGTCCACTCCGGCCTGTTTACCGATGGCCTTTGCGGTCCGCTCATTATCCCCCGTCAGCATGACGACCCGGATGCCCATATTCTGGAGCTCTTTGATGGCCCTGGGGCTGTCCTCTTTGATCACATCCGCCACAGCGATGATTCCGGCAAGCTGACCGTTGCTGCTGAAAAACAGCGGGGTTTTCCCCTCTTCTGCCAGATGCTCGGCCTGCCTGCGCATGGCATCTGTGACCTCTGCATACTGGCTGATGAATTTCAGATTCCCACCTTTCAAGGTGAGTTCCCCTTTCAGCACCGCTGACAGTCCATTTCCCGGAAGTGCCTCAAAGTCACTGACCTCCTGCGCTTTCAAACCGCGTTCCTCTGCCTCTGTCAGGATCGCCCTTGCAAGAGGATGTTCACTTTTGTGCTCCAACGCATAAGCCAGCTCTAAAAGCCCGGACTCGGAAATCCCCTCTGCCGGCAGCAGGTCCGTCACCTTCGGCTCCCCGCTGGTTATGGTTCCTGTCTTGTCCAGCGCAACGATCTCCATCTTCCCGGTCTCTTCCAGAGAAACCGCGGTCTTGAACATGATTCCGTTTTTGGCTCCCACGCCGTTTCCCACCATGATGGCTACCGGAGTCGCAAGCCCCAATGCACAGGGACAGCTGATGACCAGAACCGAGATCCCCCTTGCCAGCGCGAACCCGATCCCTTCTCCCGCAATCAGCCACACCAGGATCGTTACCAGCGCGATCACGATCACTGTGGGAACGAAAACACCGGAAACCTTGTCCGCCACCTTGGCAATCGGCGCTTTCGTAGCCGCCGCGTCGCTGACCATCTGGATGATCTGGGAAAGCGTGGTATCCTCCCCCACCCTGGTGGCCTGGCATTTCAGGAAACCGGACTGATTCAGCGTAGCCGCCGATACCGCATCTCCCTCTGCCTTATCCACAGGAATGCTCTCTCCTGTCAGCGCCGACTCATTTACCGCGCTGCTTCCTTCCAGTACCACTCCGTCCACCGGGATATTCTCTCCCGGACGGACCACGAAGAGATCTCCTTTTCGTACCTGATCAATGGAAACTTCTGTCTCTGCGCCGTCCCGCAGGATCACTGCGGTTTTGGGCGCCAGCTTCATAAGATTTTTCAACGCGTCCGTTGTCTTTCCCTTGGAACGGGCCTCCAGCATCTTTCCCACTGTGATCAGCGTCAGGATCATGGCCGCCGATTCAAAATAAAACTCATGCATATAGGACATGACGCCCGCCATATCCATTTTCATCTGCGCGTCCGTCATGGCAAACAGCGCATAGGTGCTGTACACAAACGCCGCCCCCGCCCCCAGCGCGACCAGTGTATCCATATTGGGCGCGCGATGGAGCAGTCCCCGGAAGCCGCTGATAAAAAACTTCTGATTGATGATCATAATGATCCCTGTAAACAAAAGCTGGATCAGGCCCATTGCCACATGATTGCCTGCCAGAAATCCAGGCACAGGCCAGTTCCACATCATATGCCCCATGGAAAGATACATCAGCGGAATCAGAAAGATCAGGGACGCGGTCAGCCTCTGCCTCAGGACCGGAGTCTCATGATCCTTTAAAAATTCTTCCTCTGCGGCGGCTTTCACGGTTCCTTTTGATTTTGCCTCCGCATTTTTTATTGCTGCTCCGTAGCCTGCCGCCTCTACTGCCGCGATCACCTCCGACGCGGAGACAGATCCCTCCACTCCCATGGAATTGGTCAGCAGGCTCACCGAACAGGATTGCACTCCCGGCAGGCCGCCTACAGCTTTTTCCACTCTGGCGCTGCAGGCCGCGCAGCTCATTCCGGTTACTGTATATTGTTCCATAATCCTTCCTCCTTCGCACTACAAAATTTTTCCACCTGTACGCTTGGAGGCTCTTTAGAGCATCCAACCATACAGGGGGAATCTGTTTAGGAACTGTGCACAAATAACTTGTACAGATGACGTAGGATCAATATTTATCTGCAAAGAAGAAAATCGCAGGCGCAGTGGGCTGCGTCAAGATTTTCTGATGCGGCAGATGGATATTGAGACAAGTCAGATATATAAGTTATTTATGCACAGTTCCTTACTTCATCAGCTTCTGCAATGTCGCCACCAGCTCATCAATCGTCTCATCCTTCCCGGCCCGGATGTCCTCTGCCACGCAGGTCCGGATGTGGTTCGCCAGCAGTACCTTGTTAAAGCTGTTCAACGCCGCGTTCACTGCCGATACCTGCACCAGGATATCCGTACAGTAGGCATCCGTCTCCAGCATACGCTTCAGTCCCCGTACCTGCCCCTCAATCCGGTTCAGGCGATGAACCAGATCCCTGTACTCCTTATCCGACCGCTCTTTCGTCTTGTGGCAGCACTCCTTCTGTGTTCCGCAGCATCCGCCGGTCTCTTCCGGCAGCGTATCCTTTGTATATTCCTCTTCTACATGAGTCTCTTCCATATAAACCTCTTCCTCACACCGTTCTTTCGGCGACGCAAAAAACTTTCCACCTGTACGGTTGCAATCCGCAGTCACATTTTTATGCAATTTATTACAATGAAAATACGACTTCGGATTAGCAACCTACCTCATTAATGAGTAAAATGTGACTGCGTTAGCAGGCACAAAAGCGCGAAGCACGGATTTTACGAATGAATGAGGTGGGTTGGATGCTCAAAGAGCATCCAGCCATACAGGTAGAAAACTTTCATTACCTTATACGCTTTACATTATATACCCCCGCAGGGTATATTGCAAGTCTTTTTTCATTTCTTTGAAGATTATCCGGAAATTTACATCAGCACCTGATGCAGTGTTTCCGCCAGCACCTCCATGGCATTGCGCATTTCCTCCACCGTATTGGTCTGAGCCCCCGCTTCGATCAGCAGTGACTTCGGCATCAGATGCAGATTGTACCGGTATCCCCGCAGGTAGATATGCCGCGCAAACCCCGGATACATGCTCTCCGACGCAAGCTGCATCTGCAGGGAAAATGCCAGGTTATCCTGGATATATGGATTGTACAGATACTCGATATCCCCGTTGGTCCTTGTACGGCTCAATCCGTTAAAATACATGATCTTTGCCGTAGGCTTTCCGTCCACCTCCGTCACCAGATGGGTGCCCTCCGCCACGCCGTCCCGGTGCAGGTCAATGACGACTTCCACCGTGGGATTGGCCTCCAGGACCGGACGGATGGAGGCCTCCGCGTTTTCGTAAGCATTACTCCGGTCCAGCTGTCCGTTGATGATATCATACACCCCGGTATCATGAATGGCTCCGATCCCCTTGGCATTCAGCAATTGTACCAGATACTCCCCGATCCCGATGATGCTTGTAGCCGGGTCTCCCGGAGTGGAATCGGCGAATTCTTCCTGAGAATGGGTATGAAAGACCAGCACTTTGGGTCCCTGCGTACTGGTATCGATCTTCATGCTCCTTCCCAGCAGGTCATCCGCGTTCAGCTGCTCCGGTCCGATCATGGTAGAACTGTCAACCGTATAAAAATTGCTGAGGAGATAATCAAAGTCCCGAAGCCTTTCTATGGACATGTCGAGGACCGGCTGTCCCGGTGTCGGCACAACATCCTCCACGCTTTCAGTCCCTCCCACCGGATTTCCGTTCTGATCTACCATATGGCCGTCATTGGCCTGATTTTCCAGTATTTTTGCGATGGTCTCCTCATCCTCCATGACCGTCCGGTACTGGATCTTCGTATCCAGATACTCCACCAGCGGGATCCAGTCGAATGCCTGCTCCAGGAGCCATTGCGCAGCAGGCTT
This sequence comes from Schaedlerella sp., assembly GCF_056796775.1. NCBI lineage: Bacteria > Bacillati > Bacillota > Clostridia > Lachnospirales > Lachnospiraceae > Schaedlerella > Schaedlerella sp. The sequence continues at coordinate 144,102 of NZ_JBQIKP010000005.1, read as the reverse complement.
GTTTTCCTCCCGGGCCGCGTACACCGCCCCCGGCAGATACATCCGCTCCGTACTTTGAAAGAGCGCCCTCTGCCAGCGGTATCCCCATCCAATGCCTGTACCTCCCGCGGTATCGATAATGATATATGTAAAAGCCAGGCACAGCAGCACTGCCGCGATCCCCCGGCTCAGTCGTTCTTTTTCCATACACCCTCCTTTAATGAGGGACCGGTCAGATCCCTCATTTTACCTTATTCCTTACTCCTCCTCTTTATTCGTGAAAAGCATATTCAATGCTTCGGAAATTGTATAGCTGATCTGTTTTACCAGCTCATCCTCATCCTTTGGCGTCACAAACATGCCGTTCAGATGGGGAGATATGAGTTCTTTTACAAGCTCGTATTTTTCCGCGCTGTTGTAAGTCCGCAGAACGTCCCCCACTCCTTTCAGAATTTCCGAGGTTTCCAGCGCTTCGATAAGATTTTCCATGGTATCATTGGCAATGGTCGCCGCGTCTACGACTGTGGGGACGCCGATCCCGATGACCGGAACTCCCACGGACTCCTTCGTAAGCCCGTTCCTGTGATTTCCCACTCCGGAACCGGGATGGATGCCAGTATCCGCGATCTGGATGGTCCGATTCAGTCTTCTGGTATTTCTCGCCGCCAGCGCGTCGATGGCGATCACCAGATCAGGTTTCGTCTCGTCTACCACCCCTTTTACAATTTCCAGAGTTTCCATTCCTGTCTGCCCCATGACACCGGGTACGATGGCGCTGACCAGACGGGCATGCTCCATCCCCATAGCGTATTTTCCATATTCCTTCACGATATGCCGGGTCACGCACAGGTTATCCGCCACATACGGCCCCAGCGCGTCCGGCGTTACCTGCCGGTTTCCCAGACCTACTACGAGGACGGACAGATCGTCCGTATCCAGCGACCTGCCCCGGATCAGCTCCTCGATATATTCGGAAAGCTTGACCGACACTTCCCTGTGGTAATCCTCGTCCGGCACTGCCATATTGGGCGCTTCCATGGTCAGGTAGACGCCCACCGGCTTCCCCATGGTCTTGGCCCCGTTTTCCGTCTCCACCTTCACACGGGTGATCCGAATCTCCCGTTCCTTGTCGTATTCTTCCTCCAATACCACTCCGGAAATCTCCACATTGTCTGATTCAAACCGTTCCTTCTCCTCCAGCGCAAGATCTGTACGCACACTATATTTCTCCAACATGTTCTTTCCCTCACTCTACTTATTCTTATAAGACTGCGAATAGTATGTAGTTTTTACAATATTTTGAGAAATATGTATTGACATCTTTTGACAGTTGGCATAAAATAAGTGAGTATGTTCCGTTGGTACGTCCGTGTCCGAATCCAACGGAGTCATTTTCAGGCAGATTTTATGATCTGTCTGCATTTTGTTATCATTCACAGTTTGTGAAGTGTAACTGCATTTTGATTATTATGTGATTTGGAGGTGTACAGGTTGGCTAATATTAAATCTGCTAAGAAGAGGATTTTGGTAAACGAGACTAAGGCTGCCAGAAATAAAGCGATCAAGTCCAGAGTGAAGACTGCTGTCAAGAAGGTTGAGACCGCGATCGAGCAGAAGGACGCTGAGACAGCTAAGACAGCTTTGAAGGCTGCCATCGTTGAGATTTCTAAAGCTGGGACAAAGGGTGTATATCATAAGAACACCGTTTCCAGAAAGATCTCCCGTCTGACCAAGGCTGTCAACGGCATTGCTTAAGAATAGATATTTATTGAAATAAAAAGGCATACGCTTCCGTCATGGCGTATGTCTTTTTTATTCTATGGAAAATTCAGAGAATTATCCTGATCTATAAAAGAACAGCAGCCCACGACTGGTCTACTGTTCTTTTATAGATTCATTCTCTATTAGTTGTTGATCAGCTTGTCCTCATCACTCCAGCTGTAGAGCTTGCGGATCTCTTCCCCGATCTTCTCCGACGGATGCTCGGAAGCCAGCTTCCGCATTGCCTTGAAGTGAGCCTGTCCGCCTGCTTCGGACATATCCAGCAGGAAGTCCTTCGCAAACGCACCGCTCTGGATGTCTGCCAGGATCTTCTTCATAGTCTTCTTGGTCTCATCTGTGATGATCTTCGGACCTGTGATATAATCACCGTACTCCGCAGTGTTGGAGATCGAATATCTCATTCCCGCGAAACCGGACTGATAGATCAGATCCACGATCAGCTTCATCTCATGGATACATTCGAAGTAGGCATTTCTCGGATCATATCCAGCTTCCACCAATGTCTCAAAGCCTGCCTGCATCAGTGCGCATACACCGCCGCAAAGTACTGCCTGCTCGCCGAACAGGTCTGTCTCTGTCTCTGTCCTGAAGGTCGTCTCCAGTACGCCTGCCCTTGCTCCGCCGATACCTGCCGCATAAGCAAGCGCTTTATCCAGTGCCTTGCCGGTCGCGTCCTGCTCTACCGCAACCAGACAGGGAACGCCCTTTCCAACCTGATATTCGCTTCTTACCGTATGTCCCGGTCCCTTCGGAGCGATCATGGTCACATCCACGTTCTTCGGGGGTACGATCTGTCCGAAATGAATATTGAATCCGTGAGCAAACATGAGCATGTTCCCCTCTTCCAGATTCGGCTCAATGTCCTTCTTGTACATGGCTGCCTGCTTCTCATCATTGATCAGGATCATGATGATATCGGCCTGCTTCGCCGCCTCTGCCGCGGTAAACACTTCAAATCCCTGCTCCACTGCCTTAGACCAGGATCTGCTTCCTTCATAAAGTCCGATGATGACATGGCATCCGGATTCTTTCAGGTTCAGGGCATGTGCATGGCCCTGGCTGCCATATCCGATGATGGCAATGGTCTTTCCTTCCAGCATGGAAAGATTGCAGTCTTCCTGATAATAAATTTTTGCTGACATTTTGAAATTCCTCCTGTTTCTTCTGCCGGCCAATCTCATCGGCCGTGAGTAATATATAAGTTAAAGGCTTCTTGAGCCTTTAGCTATCCGGTTACAGCTGAATCCCTTATCGAATCCGTGATTCACTCCAGATATGTAACGTCCTTGATCCCTCTGGACAATCCCGTGATTCCGGTTCTGGCAAGCTCCAGGATTTCATATCCGTCCAGCAGGTTTAAAAAAGCCTCCAGCTTGGACTGATCCCCGGTAAGCTCGATCATCATGGACTCCGGCTCCACATCCACAATCTTCGCCCGGAAAATATCCGCAATGGAGAGCACCTCCGGACGCTGCTTCGCGTCCGCGCGCACCTTCACCATGATCAGCTCCCGGTACACTGCCTCGTCATCCTTGAGGAGCTTGATCTCCCGGACATCCTCCAGTTTACGTACCTGCTTCTCGATCTGGGAGAGGATCAGCTCATCCCCCGACGATACGACCGTGATCCTGGTAAACCTGGAATCCGCCGTCATCCCTGCCGTTATACTGTCAATACTGTAGCCCCGCCGACTGAACAATCCCGCAATCCTGCTCAGGACACCCGGGTTATTATCCACCAGCAGAGAGTATACCTGTCTTCTCATACACTATCTCACTTTCTATACCTGATCGGACGAAATCCGCCCGTCCCGCAGGGACATGCGTTATGGGATGCCCTTCGGGTATCACTCTTCCGCAAAAACAGAGTGCGTTCTGTTTTTCTATCATAACAAGTTTGGAAACGCTTGTCAATATATAAAAATGATTTTCCAGTTCCATTCTGCCGCTCAGAATCGTGTGATCGAAAATCTTTCCATCTGTACGGTTGCTAATCCGAAATATCGGTTTTATTGCAATAAGCTGCATAAAACCGATATTTCGGATTGCAACCGTACAGATGAAAATCTTTTATCAGCTTCTGTAGCCGTCCGGGTTGTTGGACTGCCATCTCCAGGAATCCGCGCACATCTCTTCCACGCCGCGTTCCGCAACCCAGCCCAGTTCCTCCTTTGCCTTCGTTGCGTCGCAGTAGCACATCGCGATATCTCCTGCCCGGCGTGGCTTGATCTCATATGGGATCTCTTTGCCGCATGCCTTTTCATATGCCTTCACCACATCCAGCACGCTGTAGCCGACGCCTGTCCCAAGATTGTAGATATGAACGCCCTTGCCTTCCTCTGTCCGCATTCTCTCGATTGCCTTTACATGACCCACTGCCAGGTCCACTACATGGATGTAGTCACGGACTCCGGTTCCGTCATGGGTATCATAATCGTCCCCGAAGACACCCAGACATTTCAGCTTGCCGACCGCAACCTGGGCAATATAGGGAACCAGGTTGTTTGGGATCCCCTTCGGGTCCTCTCCGATCCGTCCAGACTCATGGGCCCCGATCGGATTGAAGTAACGGAGCAGCATGACATTCCACTCCGGATCCCCTACGTGCAGGTCTGTCAGGATCTGTTCCAGCATCCCCTTCGTCTGTCCGTACGGATTGGTGATCTGTCCCTTCGGGCATTTCTCCGTGATCGGGATCTCCGCCGGGTCTCCGTATACGGTCGCGGAAGAACTGAAGATCATATTTTTGCAGCCATGATTTCTCATCACATCGCACAGGATCAATGTTCCGCTGATATTATTATGATAATATTCCCATGGCTTGGCCACAGATTCTCCGACTGCTTTGAGCCCTGCGAAATTGATCACAGCCTCAATCTCCTCGTTATCAAAAATCTTCTCCAGGTCTTCCCGGCTCAATATATCACCTTTATAGAATTTCAATGACTTTCCCGTAATCTCCTTCACACGCTCCAAAGCGACTTCGCTGGAATTGTAAAGGTTGTCAATCACTACAACTTCATAACCTCTGTTCAAGAGCTCCACACAGGTATGACTTCCAATGTATCCTGCTCCTCCTGCTACTAAAATTGCCATAATTCCACTCCTTTTCTGTTTTTTGCGTCATTGCCGCGACAAGCAGACAGACTTAAGGCCCGCTGTTCCAAATCGCTGCGCCTGCGCTATTATTATACGTCTATCGGAGTCTCAGGTCAATGCTTCATGATGGAACTATCTGAAAAATTCAGGACGTTTTTTCTGGAAAGATTGATTTTGCCCGAAAAAGGATTTAAAATAAAAAACATTGGAAAATCCATCTGCCGTGTGATAAGATATGTCTCATCCTGGCAGAGCTTTCTAAAAACAATGAAAAAGGAGTGATCTTATGCGTAAGCCCCCAAAAAGCGCTTATGAGTTCAGTGATGATTTTGAAGTTACCTATGAGGAAGATATCTCCTCCAAATATAAAGTGAATCCGGAAAGTGACGAAGATTCCCGCAGCGGCGTAAGGACAGAGACCATGACGCAGCCCATGCCCCGTGTCAGGGACAGCAGACGTTACGACCTGTCCATTGAGGATCCGGATGATGGATATGACGGTTATTATGACGGCAGGGATGATTATGATTATGAGGATGACGATTATGACAGACCCGGAAACGGCCGGAGGCGCGGCAGCCGAAGTGAGTATCGGGAGCCTGTCCGTCTGTCCCATGCCAGGCGGAAAAGAAGCGGACAGACTCCCATTGCCGCCCCCATCAAAAAAGGTGGAAGGACCGTGTACCGGATCTCCCAGACTATTTTCCGGAACCTGTCGGTGATCCTGATTCTGGCCATCACCGGATTTATGGCCTATAATTTTTTCCGGGGGAGCGCGCCCTACGGCGACATTGAAAATGCAGTGGTCTCTCAGAATTATACCCTGGTCCTGGCATCCTATTTTGCCGTAGCCGCTTTCTTCATCCTATTTGAGCTGTTCTCCGCGCTCTGGGCCATGACAAGGGTGCGCGTGTATGACGAGACCGGATATTACAAAGAAGATGTAGGCCGGGGGATGTTCTCATTCTTTTTTATTTATATCTGTTCCTACGGCGCCTTCCTGGTCAATAACTGGATCCCGGAGCGGTTCGAATCTCTCCAGGGCATCCGGGGAGCTCTGGATGTATTCGGCTCCATGCACAATGTCCTGTTCGGCCTGTGCGCCGCGGGCGTGATCTCCTGCCTGTTCCGGAAATACAGCCTGTAAAGATCTGCCGGAAAAATCCTGACATATCCTTGCCCCCTGTCATTCCTATACTTCGGCGGACTTCCGAAACGGCCGGGCGATTGCTCTCCTGAATGCCAAAACCGCCGCGCTCTGAACATGACGAGCGCAGCGGTCATTCAAATTCCAAAACGAATTCCAGCTGTACGGGGTGCTGATCCGTAAGGACAGAACGTTTAATCCAAAATGATCAGCGCCATAAATACCAGATCTTCCAGCCCCGTATTTTTCAGTCCGTGTCCGCAGCCGTCCGGCGTAAACGTCACATCCCCTGCTTTTACCGGACGCGGGGTTCCATTATCATCGTATTCCCCTTCTCCGGAAAGGATATAGTAAGTTTCGCTCTCGTTATGATGCACATGATATCCCAGAGAGCAGCCCTTTTCCAGAGTAACCTCCGCATAAAGTCTGCATTTTCCGTTCAGTTCCTTTTCTCCCAGAATCTTTTTGATGATCACATGACCTTCTCCTCCGGCCATATTCTCTACACGCTCGATCGTCATTTTTCCGTTCCTCCTTTTCTCTTTCTACTCTGTATCTGTCTTTGCGGCAGACGTTCCTACAGAAGCTCTGCCCGCAGCGCTGCCCCGTCCTTCGGACTCAGATAAGCCGGCGCAATGTCAAACACGGTCTTGCAGCCGCTTACGCCTTCCGAGCCAAGCCGGTATGCCGCCCTGGCATATGCCGCCAGGACACTGGCCGTAAATTCCGGGTTGGAATCCAGCTTCAAGCTGTATTCGATCAGATGGCTGTTCTCTGACTTCCACCCGGTCCTTCCGCTGCGCAGCACGAAACCGCCGTGGGGAATCCCGCTGTGGTCTCTCTCCAGTTCCTCCTGGCTGATAAAATGTACCGTCGTGTCATAATCCGCGAAATAATTCGGCATGGTTTTGATCTCTTCCTCCACCTTCGCCGCATCCGCCCCTTCTTCCAGTACCACGAAGCACTCTCTCGTGTGCTTCTGCCGGGTGGACAGATCCGGATTCTCTCCCTTTCTCACGGAATCCAGCGCGGCCTCTACCGGAATCGTATACTGCTTGCCGTCCCTGACGCCCTCTACCCTGCGTATGGCGTCGGAATGCCCCTGGCTGACGCCCTTTCCCCAGAACGTATAATCCTTTCCATCCGGAAGGATCGCATTGGCATACAGCCGGTTCAGAGAGAACACCCCCGGATCCCAGCCCACGGATATGATTCCCACCTTACCGCCTTTTTTCGCCGCCTCATCCACCCTGGCAAAATGCTCCGGGATCCTTGCATGGGTATCGAAGCTGTCTACCACATGGAACAGCTCCGCATAGATCGGAGTCTGTTCGGGAAGATCCGTCGCGCTCCCGCCGCACAGGATCATCACATTGATCCTGTCCTTCCAGTCCTGCGCTTCGGATATGCCGCACACACATGCACCTTCTGTCAGGATCTTTACATCTGCCGGATCCCTGCGGGTAAAGACTGCCGCCAGCTCCATATCCGGATTCTGCTTCACGGCACATTCCACACCCCTGCCCAGATTGCCATAGCCTAAAATACCGATTCTTATCATCTGCATATACCTCTTTATCTCTAAACTATGCGCATCTGCCTGTTTTCTCTGCAGATACGGCACAAATTCAGAAAGCCTGCCGCTGATCATCCTTTCGAATACATGGATATCCGTAAAAAACTGCCCCGGCAGCTTTCCGCTTATTTATTATAGTCTCTCCCCCCATATTATGCAAGGTATTCTTTACTGCGTGACGGGCAGACTTCGTCCGATTAGGTATGGATTTTTTCTGGAAAATGAGCTATGATTATATTGCTGTCGGATGGAACAGAATCTCAGCCACCCGGCAATTCCTGTCAAAGTTCCATAAGGATGAGACACAGGGGGGGGAAAACAATGGTAAAAAAGCAAAAAATTTTTTATGCGATGCTGGTGATTTCCGCACTGGCAATTGTCTCTGTGATCACACTTTTTTATATCAATCAGCTGAATCAGACGATCTCGGATAATATCATCAACGAGATCAGCGAGATTGCGGAGCACGATAAATCTACGATTCAGGCATATATTGAGATCTGCTGGAAGGACCTCTATGAGATCCAGGAGCGTTTTGCCGGCTACAACTGCAGGACCTTCGAGGAAATGCAGGAGCATCTGGACCTGGAGTGCACCGTAGGCGACTTTGCCCGGCTCTGCCTGGTGACGGAGGATGGAACGGTCTACACGGACGGACATGAGATCTATCCTCCCGAATCCATGGCCAGATATCCGGATTTTATGACCTATTTCGCAAATGGCAACGACCGCTTTGTGACCCGGTTTGATGAGTACACCGAAGGCAGCGGCCCGAACAGGGAAAGCATACTCTACGGGATCCGTCTGCAGGATTTTCAGGTGGACGGCATCAGGATGCGCGCGATCATCGGAATGAATGATATCTCATCCATCCAGGATAAAATGGTGATCGACTGTTTTACCAAAAGCGGCGAAAGTCGCGGTCACAGCGCCCTCATCGATATGGAGGGACATTACATCGTAGATATCAATAAAAAAGTATACGAGAACGAACAAAATAATCTGTTTGCACATTTGTCCGAATCCGAGGATTCCGAGCTGACAAATGAAGAGGTTGCCGAAAAATTCGCGGCTCTTGAGACCTTTGCCTTTTATCACTCCCACACCGGTGAAAAATACAAAGAGCTGTTTTATTTTATCCCCTTTGATGAAAAAATACGCCTGTATTTTATCATGTCTGTCAACGAAGCCGTATTCCGGGAGCAGACCCGGACATTTTTTACCATGAGCATGATCATGCTGGTCATCAGTATCCTGACGATACTCAGTATGCTCCTGATCGTGATGCGGTATCAGATAAAGACGATCCGTGCTTCGGAAAAGGAAAAATCCCAGAAAGAGTTCCTTTCCAATATGAGCCATGAGATCCGAACCCCTCTGAACGGCCTGATCGGTATGAATCATCTGATCATGGTCCACATTGACGACGACAGCCAGCGGTCGCACATTAAGGAATGGCTTCGGAAGTCACACAGCACGGCAAAGTATCTCCTGTCCCTGGTCAATGACGTCCTGGACATGTCAAAGCTCCAGGCCGGCAAGGTGGATATTATCAATGAACCGATGATGGTGGATGCGCTGGTCGATGAGATTGCGGCCATGCAGACTGACAACATTCAGGGCCGCGGGGTGGAGTTTATCGTGGAAAAGGATGTGATCGAGCCCTGCGTCGAAGGGGACGCGACCCGGATCAAGCAGATCCTGATGAATATCGTAGGCAACGCTGCCAAATTTACGCCGTCAGGTAAATCCATACGGCTGTCCGTCCGTCAGGAAAAGACCGATGATACGCACGTCATGACCTTTTACCTCTGTAAGGATACAGGGATCGGAATGTCCAGAGATTATCTCGGCAGGATCTTCGATACGTTCAGCCAGGAGCAGAACCGGAACATAAGCGGAATCACCGGAACCGGACTCGGCATGCCGATCAGCAAGCTGCTGGCAAATGCCATGGGCGGCGATATCACCGTGGAAAGTGAGCTGCATGCGGGAAGTACCTTCACCGTTTCGATCCCCTCCGTCATTGTAAAAGAGATTCCGGACTATTTGAAGGAGACCGAAAAAAATGGGACCGCAAAGGAGTCCCTGCATTCACAGAAGCACTCCGGACCGTGCAAAATCCTGGTAGCCGAGGATGTGGAGCTGAATGCGGAAATCCTTCTGGAAATCCTGTCCATGGAAGGATTTGAGACTGCCCACGCCCAGAATGGCCGGGAGGCAGTGGACTTATTTCGTGAATCTGAGATCGGAGAATTTGGGATCATCCTTATGGATATGCAGATGCCTGTCATGGACGGCTGTGAGGCATCCCGGGAAATCCGGAATCTGGACCGCGCAGACGCCCAGTCTATTCAGATCTACGCCTGTACAGCCAACACCTTCCAGGAGGACCGGGACCTGGCGCTGGCAAGCGGGATGAATGACTTTCTGACCAAGCCGATCGACATAGACGTTCTGTTGAAAAAGATGGGAAAAAGCGGCGGAAAATGATATACCACCGCTTTTTCAAAATCACACGTTTCATTTTATTGGTTTTTAGCATTGCTGATATAATTCTTAATATAGAGTATTCTGAAAATTGGATTCTATTTCAGCTTATATTTTCTAAAAGCCTTCTCCTCGTCCAGATGTACTTCCCGAAAAAATAAGATCAGCACCGCAATCATTGAGATAACCGCAATGCCAGCGGATGAAAACAGATACGCCAGTACACCGCCCGCGCCTGACACAGCTGCCCAAAGGGCAAGTGTATTCCGCATATCTCTGCTCATCTGCTCCCTGTCGTACTGCTCTCTCTGCTCCTTCGGCATCGTATTGAACCCACTGATCAAAATTGCGGCCTTCCCTTTCAGTACCGCAAATACGGCCGCCATGACCCAGAAGACGGCACTCACTGCCATGCAAGAATATATGATAGCCTTCAAAATAATCACCGCTTTCCTCACTATTTAATAAAGAATCCTGCCACCTTCATATCTTCATCAAATGAAATCGTAAACTGCGCCTTACGTTTCTCATATTTTGCCTTGATCACCGCCACTGCAAATTCCTGCTCCGTATCCGGGTCTTTACTCCCGGTAACCGCTTCTTTGTCAAAGCCTTCAAACTCACCGAGTTCTTCCACGATGGGCACAATCTCGCTTTTCAGCATTTCCACGTCCGCCGCGCCCTTCATCACCGCATTCCACTGTTCGTCCACAAGCAACTCCACCTCTCCGCTGTTCAGGATTTCAATGACGCTCTCTGCCGCGGCCTTCACCTCCGCCTCGTCAAAATTGTCCGAAAGGCGCTGACTCCCTGCGCAGCCGAAAAGCAGACCTGTCAGAACACACACGCATACCATCATTTTGCTCATCTTCTTTTTCATAGATATCCTCTCCTTTCATTGCTTGGTTTTTTATTCCGGAATGGTGATACTCACAACGAATTCCCCTTCCTGAATCTCCGTCATCATCCCTCCCCCGTATGTTTCTAAAGTATCCCGTACATTTTCCAGGCCGATCCCCATATGGCTTTTCCTGTCCTTTTTCACCGATGAACTTTCCGTCCCTTTCGCCGCACTGCCGCACGGCATCGAATTCCGGATCTTCACCACCGTAAAATCATGAAATGTATCCGCCTGCACCTGAATCATCCGTTTCCCCACCACCTGCTCCGCGGCTTCCAGAGCATTATCCAGCAGATTTGCAAATATGGTCGTCATATCCATGTCCCGGATATGCTCCAGGCGGATCTCATCAATCCGGATCTCCATCCCGATCCCACTCTTCTGCGCCTCTTCCGCCTTATCATTCAATATGATATTGAGCATCCTGTTTTCCGTATAGTTTACGATCCCAAGTCTGTCCAGCATCCGGCGCATATCCTTTACATACTCTTTTCCCTTGTCCGCGTCCTGCTCCTGCAGGGCTTCGATCGCCTGGAGATGGTTTCTCATATCATGGACCATCTTTCGGGAGGATTGGTATCTCTGTTCCACTTTCTCATAATACTGATACTGCATCTCACTCTGCTTTTTCCGGATCTCCAGTTCTGCCCTCAGCTTCTTATTTTTTGACTGATAAGAGAATAAATACCAGATGTACAGATTCATAATGACCAGCGCCAAAATATTCAGTATGATCAGAAATGCTCCGTACAGCTGCACAAACACATCCCCGGTATAGATCAGCGAAAAGATGATAAACATACTGACTGCCGGAGCCAGAAACAGTCCGGCGAACTGCATCCCTTTCACATTTTCGTATTTCTTCCGGTTCAGCACCACCACCCAGGCTCCGGTCAGAAGGATTTCCGTCAATTGCCTGATCACCAACGCAGTGTTTGCCAGAGTATAATCAAAGATCATGCTCCCCCACCGGGAACTCATGTAAGCAAACACCATATAGATGACAAAGATCCGAACGATCACCATGGTCACAGGAAACAGAAAGTAATAGAACCGGTACATCCTTCCCCGGTTGTACAGCCGCATTCCTGCCAGCGTTGTCATGAAAACCATATACACCAGCAGGAGCAGATGGATAAATCCGTTGTTCTGAAAGCCGAAGGTGATTCCCGCAAGGCCCATCCAATACAGGACGGCAGCCCCCCATCGCTTTTTCTTTTTTTCACTCCGGTCCTGCTCTGTATGGCTCATGAAAAACCAGGTACACAGGGTAAGCACAGCCGTCTCCATACACATGAAAATTCCATTCCATATCCCGGATTCTACCCAGCTCATTTTCTCCCCCCATTCATAAGAAGCTGCCGGAATGCAGACAAGTCAGAATATATAAGCTATTTCCATACACTTCCTAATCTGTCCGCCTGATATTTTCCCAGCAGACCGCGGAATTCCGCGGAGCGTTTCTGTGACAGCGGAACCAGATCCCCGTTCATCATCACAATATCATATCCCCGGATTGCCTTCACATGATACAGATTCACAATGAAGCTCTTGTGTGGAGAAGCAAAGCCGTAAGACGCCAGCCTTTCCGAAAACTCCGAGACTTTCCCTCGGATCATCCGTTCTCCATGCTTCATCACAAGACGCAGCTTCCGACTCTGGTATTCCAGATAATAGAGATTCGGAACCGCGATCTCCTCCAGCCCCTGGGTGGTCTCCAGCCGCAGTACGTCCGCGCTCTCTTCCTCCCGGCTGTACAGAACCGCTTCCCTAAGCTGCCGGATGATCGTTTCCTTTTTCACCGGCTTGACAAGAAAGGAAAAGGGATGGACCGCAAAGGAACGCTGCATATAATCCTGATACCCTGTGACATAGATGATCTTTGCCCTCCGGTCTCTGCGGCGGAGCTGCCTGGCGGCATCCATCCCATTGACCACAGGCATATCGATATCCAGAAATAAAATATCATATTCCTTTTCGTCGCGTAGAAGCTCCGCCCCGTTTGAAAATTTTTCTACAGTGCAGGCAATCCCGGCCTCCTCAATGGCAGAGCACAGGAATCTTTGCATCTGAATGTCATCATCACATACAGCGATCCGATACATGTCATTCCCTCCCCGCCGCCATGGATTTCCGGATCTGGATCTTTGGATTTCTCCATTTCAGTTCATGGAACAGCTGCTCTTTATCGAGTACAGCGATGATCCATTCCTGTCTTTTTGCCTTTATCACGATCCGGTCCAGCGACAGCGCGCCTGCAGCGATCGGATTATGCGTCCTGTATACCTCCGTGATGTCTTCAATCTTCATATAGTCTTTGCAGAATCCCAATGCAAAGATCAGCTTTTCCCCGTCGATCTGCACATAATTCCTGATCACCATGGGGATACATATGATATTCGTAAGAAAAAAAGCGAAGAACAGGGCAAGTATTTCCCTGCCTTTTATTTCTCCATGAATCCCCTCATAGACCATCGCAATATTGACACCGATCAAAAGCAGCCAGAACCAGATTCCGATTTTTCCTTTAAAGATCATATGGCCAATCTCCCTTATTTCGAATCACATCATCTCAATACCTATTATAACCTTTTTTAGAAGAAGAGCAATCGAAGAATCCTGTTGTATTGTTTTCAAGACATGAAATACAGATTCCTCTTTATCGTACGGCTTCATTCGCGACGCAGTACGCAGCCATACAGGAAACCGGCAGCCGGCAGCTTTTCTGCATACGTCGGTATTTAGAAAAGCCATCCCCATATACATCAGGAACGGCTTTTTACAGCATATGATCGCAACTGTTCAGAACGGCAGACCACAGTCCCTCTGCCTACGTTCTGAATAGTTACATATTATGGTACTCGGATTTCTCTGCGCTTTGCGCTCCCGAAATCCTAACGGAAGCTCTTGATCCAGTTGATCAGGGAGTCATGATACACATTATCCATAACATCCTTGCGCATCTGATCGGTGATCTGGCCATTCTTTCCCATGATCGCAAGGATCGCTTCCTGTAGCCCAGCGATCTTCCCTTTTTCAAATGCTTCCGTATACGCAGTATCTGCTCCGGCCACATTTCCGCCCGCAGCTGCCGGCTTTTTCTTTTCAGACTGATCTGCAGTTTTTTGTTCCGTCCTCGTTTCTGCCGCATCCTTCTTGTCAGGCTTATTCACCTGCGCGGTCTTTTCCTCAGTCTTCTGCTCTGATGCCGCTTTCTCCGCAGCTGCCTTCTTTTCAGCCTGCTTCACTTCCGCCGCGGCATCCTTCACATCCAGCCCGGTAAATCCCGCGTCCGCCGCGGCCTTTGCTCCATCCTCTGCCGCAGGAACCCAGATCTCCCCGGAATTGGCCTTTACATTGACCGTGATTCTTCCGCCGTTCACAGATACCTTTTCTCCGGACAATGCCCCGATATATTCCGCTGCATTTCCTGCGGAAACCGTCATCGTGTAATCGCTGTCGTCGTTATTGACCGTAACGACAACGGATTGTCCGTTGTAATTTCTGGAAAACGCATACTGCCGGTTGGTCAGCAGCAGTTCATTGTACTCTCCGTAAGAAAGCGCCGGAGTGTTCTGTCTCGTCCTTCCCAGTGCCCCGATCAGCCGTGTAAAGGAATTGTCCTTTGCCGCATCCGCATAATCAGACAGATTCAGCGCAGGGCGCAGGGAATCGTCTGAGAACCGTTCCTTCCTTCCCTCGATCCCAAATTCGGAACCGTAGTAAACGGACGGAACTCCGGGCAGCGTATACAAAAGGATATGGACCGGCGTAAAATGCGCCTTGTTGTTCAGCCTTGTATAGATCCTCTCCACGTCATGATTATCCACAAAATTGTAGAGCTTTAAGCCGTCCGGACGGTTGCCGCCCATGCCGTAAAGACGCTTTACCGTATGCGCGATCTCGAAGTAATTGTGCTCGTTGTGTCCGGAATACAGCGCCTTGTGCAGGTTATAATTTGTCACGGAATGCAGGGTTCCCTCATTGACCCAACGGGTGTAATCGCCGTGGATCACCTCTCCCATCAGCCAGAAATCCGGCTTCACTTCATTGGCCGTATGGCGGAGCGCCTGCATATAGTTGAAGTCCAGTACATCCGCCGCGTCCAGACGGATTCCGTCAATATCAAATTCGCTGACCCAGAAACGGATCACGTCGCAGATATAGTCCTTGACCGCCGGGTTATGCTGGTTCAGCTTCACGAGAAGGTCGTAACCGCCCCAGTTCTCATAGGAAAACCCGTCGTTGAAGGAATTATTTCCCCAGAAATTCACATTGCAGTACCAGTCCTTGTAGGCGGAATTTTCCCGGTTTTTCTTGATATCCTGGAACGCAAAAAAATCGCGTCCGGTGTGGTTAAATACACCGTCCAGTATCACTTTGATCCCCTGTCTGTGACATTCTGCCACGAAACCGGTCAGATCCTCATTCGTCCCAAGACGGCTGTCCAGCTTTTTATAATCCGTCGTCTCATATCCGTGTCCGACAGACTCAAAAAGAGGGCCAATATACAGCGCGTTGCAGCCGATCTCCCTGATGTGGGCAATCCAGGGGATCAGCGTGTTCAGGCGATGCTCCGGCTCCCCATACGGATTCTCCTTGGGCGCGCCGGTCAGTCCCAGCGGATAAATGTGATAAAATACCGCCTCATCATACCATGCCATTTGTTTGTACCTCCTCATACATATTTTCTCAGGATCCGGTGCAAAACAGCGGGGCAAACCAGATACAACGCTGATCCTGCAGCAGTTCCTTAATCGGTGTTCGAAAACTTTCTGGCAATACTAACCTCACATATTTTACCATGAATCGGCTCAGAATGCTACCCGATAATTTCCATTCAGTGCAGAACTTTTATTGTTATTGTGAGTACCGCAGACGCAAACAATCACCATAAAAGAAGGCGGGCGTCAACAGCCCGCCGAAAGCAGCCTCCCCACATGCAGCATCCCCCACCCCTGCGTATGTTCCGAGGGGACGCAGCTCTCCCGCAGCTTTAATTTTACTTCCACGTTGGTCATATCCGGATATTTTGACAGCAGGCAGGCAATGGCTCCGGATACCACAGGGGTGGCCATGGAGGTACCGCTCTTCACCGTATAAGGTTTCCGAAACCGGTGTCTGTAATCCACGCTGCAGCTTGTAATATAGGTTCCGGGCGCCACCAAATCCGGCTTTATGACGCAGTCCTCGGTGGGGCCCCTGCCGGAATAATCCCACTTTGCCCTGCTCTTCCCTCCCTGCCTGCCCGCAATATCCACCGCCCCCACCGTGATCACCTTCCGGCTGCTCCCGGGTACTGCCACGGTTCCCGGATCAGGCCCGTAGTTTCCCGCCGATACCACCACGACCAGCCCTGCGTCCCACAGCTCCTCCACCCCTCTCAAAAGCCGCTCTTCCTCCGCCTTGTCAAGCCCCGGCTGGGTTCCCACGGAAATATTGACGATCCGGATATTGTATTTCTTCCGCTCTGCCAGCACCCAGCGGATTCCCTCCATCACGTACTCCACCATTCCGTTTCCCGAATCGTCCAATACTTTTACCGGCAGTATGGACGCCTCCGGCGCAATCCCGGCATAAACACCGTTTGACAGCTTTCCGTTCCCGGCCAGTATCCCCGCCACATGTGTCCCGTGCCCGCTGTCGTCATAGATCTGCTTCCGCCTGTTTACAAAATCTCCGAATCCTATGATACGCCCCGCAAGATCCGGATGCACAGTCAAACCGGTATCGAGAACGGCAGCCCCGATCTTCCGGCCAAGGTATTTTCTGTCCAGAATATCTTCACACCAATATCCAACGGCATTTTTTACCCACTTCATAAAAAAGACCTTTTTAACAGAATATTCACCTCTTCAGTCTTTTGTGATTCCTGCGCAATACAGAAAAACTACCACCGGCAGCTTTTCTGCATACAATGATATGAAAAGGGAGCCGGCCGCGGCTCCCTGTAAGTCACTCTAAAATCTCTTAATCTTCTTCGTGGTGTTCTTTTCAAACTCCACGTCACGCACTTTCAGCTTAAATACCCGCTTATAGAGCGGAGCCGTCTTATTATACTCATCAATGATCTTCTGAAGCTCTCCCTCCAGATCCTTGATCCGCTTCTTCGACGCATATTCCAGATCCGGGAAGATCTCCGCCTCGATCAGTCCTTCGCAGTCCCGCACGAGAACCTCCTGCACCAGGCGGTTTGCGCCTAACTTGTTCTCGATCTCCTCGGGGGATACGTTCTCCCCGTTCCGCGTAATGATCAGGTTCTTCTTGCGTCCGGTCAGGAACAGGAAACCATCCTCATCGATGTAACCCAGGTCTCCTGTTTTCAGCCATCCGTCCTCCAAGGTCTCGGCCGTCTCCTCTGGCATCTTATAGTACCCCTGCATCACGCTGGTACCTTTTACCCAGATCTCCTCGTCTACGATCTTCGCCTCACAGTTTGGCATGCATTTTCCGATGGAGCCGTCTTTTTTCTCACTGTTGCTGTTGGTGCTGATCACCGGCGCGCACTCCGTCATGCCGTAGCCCTGCAGGATAGTAATGCCGTACTTCTTGAACAGGGCGATATAGTCTGGATTTAAGTAGGCGCCGCCGCTGCACACGGTATGAAACTGCTTCCCGAATACCTTCGCCTTCACAAGCGGGGCCGGAATAAAGGACGCTTCTTCCAGTTTTTTTGCAAGGGTTTCCACCATCAAGGGCACCATTAGAATCATGTTCGGTTCAAAGAGCTTGATATTTTTGGCTACTCTTAAAAGCGAATCGTTGATACAGATGATCGCGCCGATGGACGTCCCTTTGAGAATGTCCATACTCAGGCAGTAGGCGTGGTGGATGGGCAGCACGGTCATGATGACCATTCCCGGTTCATATCCCATATCCTGGGCGGTCGCGTTTTCCGCCAGATTCCGGTGGGTCAGCATCACGCCCTTGCTCTTTCCGGTGGTTCCGGAGGTAAACATGATGGTCGCCAGATCCTCCGGCTTCGGCTCAAAATCTGTCCTCTCCGGCGCCTTTGCGGCCAGCTCCCACAGATGGAGGGCATTGGGAACGGAAGTCTCCCCTTCCATGGCGATGAGATGCGTAAGCCCGGGGCACTTCTCCGCCGCCATCCGGGCAACATTTGCCTTGGTCTCGTCATACACCAGCGTCGTCACATCCGCCCGGTCAATCAATTCGCAGAGGTCTTCCGCCGGAAGGTTTGCGTCCAGCGGAACCGCCACGCTGCCGCTGTTCACGATGCCGTAGTAGGAGGTGATCCATGAATAGGAGGTTGCCCCTATGAGCGCGATATGCTTTCCCTGCTCCCCCAGTTCGGTGAGGGCTGCCGAAATCTGTTCACTGTCCCGGCGAAGCTGTGTATAGGTCTTCGCCTCCACCTTTGTCTTCTTTTTTCCTCCCTGGTCAGCGTCCTTTACTTTATATCTGACGGCATCCTGGGTGCCGTATGCTTCCTCTGCCTTCACCAGCAGATCATAGAGTGTGCTGCGCAATTCGTTCATATGTCTTTCTCCTTTTCAAATAAGGAAATCCCGCAGGTTCCTACGCCAGTTTTGAAAGATAATCCACTGCTTCTTGGACGGTACGGATATTGACCACTTCCTCCTGGTCGATCTCAACATCCATCTCATCTTCGATCTCACCGAGCATGCTCATAAAGTCGAAAGACGTAAAGCCAAGGTCTTCGATAAAGCGTGACTCCGGCTTGATATCTTCCTTCTGAACCTCCACATAGTTTACGATGATCTCTGTCAACTGATCAAACATTTTTCCCCACCCTTTCTTTTTTGTATTGAATTTTCTTATGCTGCAGAACAACTACACCAATTTGATGATATCGCCGATCTTCATGTTCGGTGTCTCGATTCCCTTGAACATGATCTTGCAGAAATAATAGTAAAAATATTCCAACTGCTCCCTGGTATATGCTTTCGTCTGATGCTCAAAGCTGAAATCCAGTCCGTTGTCATCCGGCCTGTGCATCACTGTAAGATACAGCCCGTCCGCATAATAACCGTTGCAGTATCTCTTCGTCTTATACTTGATGCCGCCTAAGTCGGTCAGCCCCTTTTCCCTCAGCGTAGCCGGCTGATAGGTAAGCGACATGCTCTCATATCCCATGCCCAGCGGCGTTTTGTATAATTCTTTTCTATATCCAAGATACTCTGTAGGATTGAAATTCACATAGCGGAACACTTCATTCTGTCTGTCCCGGATCTCATGGATTCCCTCCAAAAATGTCTGATCCTCCGAAATCACGGTTCGGAACGGGAAGCTGTGGATACGCGTACCGCCTGACTTTTTCTCCTGGAGCGTCGCTCTGCGGGCATAGGCAACCTGCAGGGACACGTCGTCATTCTGGTTGATCTTCTGCAGGTAGGTACGGATTCCCATCACAAGCAGGCACTGCAGAGAAATGTGTTCCTGCTCGCAGAAAGACATCAGCCTTGCAGTCGGCTCCTCCTCCAGATGGAAGATGTCGATTGCCGCCGCGAAGCTGTCCGATCCGGTAGGCGCTGCCCGAAGATTTGGATTCCCGGTTGCCGCCCTGGCGTCCTCGAGCCTCTGCGGACCGGTGATTCCGTTGTAAATCGGTTCCGATGCTTCGATGAGCCTGCGGAAATATTCCCTGTCCCTGGCCTGCGCCTTGCTGCCGGCCTCATATGCCATATCCTTCTCAATCTGCGCAGTATAGGAACGCATATCCGCCGGATACGGAATCCCTTCAAAATTCGCGTTGCAGTACAGCTCGATCACGTCTTTCATAAACCCGATCAGCGACTGGGCGTCAAGAAATCTGTGATCCCCCACCAGATACATCCCTTCATATCCGTCCGGAGTCTTGATGATGGTGACCTTATTCATCGGCTCGTCTTCCTTGTCAAAGGGAACCCGCGTCCACGCCGTCATCTCAGCCTCCGCCTCTTCCATGGTCTTTCCGGTGAAATCCACGAACTCGATCTCCCGGTCTTCCTTGTCGGCAATGTACTGATACCATTCCTTCTCTTTCTTGTCAAAGGCAAGCCGCGCACGCATAGACTCACACCGCTCGTATGCCTTATAGATGGCTTTTCTCAGCTCGTCTATATTCAGTTCGAACTCAATGGTCAGGCTCGTGCCTACATTCAGGATCTCTTTTCCCGGGCAGTACTCGGAATAATAGTTGTGGAATTTCTGTGCTACCGTCAGTGGATACGTCTTATAACCTTTTCTTGTTTTCATTCTGTTTATTAATCCTTTCACGTTCAAAAACGTCCGTTCATTGGCTTCAAATACCGCTGCAATCTATATCCGCATCGTCTCTTTATACAAATGCAGGTATGTCTCAGGTTATTACTGCATAATCTCTTCCGTAAATTCGGTCAGCGCCTTTTCATAAGTCTCCATGTCTTTATAATAGCTCTCTGCATGGGCCGCCCCTTCAATGATCACCTTACGCTTCGGAGATCTGCAGTGGTCATAGATCTCATGGCACATATTGCACGGTACGAAGGTATCCGCCGAACCATGGATAAAGAGGATCGGTACCTTTGCCTTTTCGACCTCATATTTGGCGTTGCACTCGTCCATGCCGTAGCCCGCCAGTTTTTTGTTCAGCAGGTCGGCTCCCTGGATTGCCGGAAATGCCGGTAAATGGTACATGTGGTTCAGCACATAAGTAAACACCTCCTTGGGGGAAGTAAACCCGCAGTCAGATACAATCCCCTTCACATTGGCCGGCAGTTCCAGGCCGCTGGTCATCAGCACCGTAGCGCCGCCCATGGAGGTGCCGTGAAGCATGATCTTCACATCCTCACCCAGTTCCTGTATCATCCAGTTGATCCAGCCCAGGGCATCCTGCCGGTCCAGACATCCGAAGCCGATGTATTCCCCTTCGCTCTCACCGTGGGCCCTTGCGTCCGGCATCAGCATGGCATAGCCGCGTTTCAGGAAATAATCCGCGATGGCTACGTGATTGCTGAGTCCTTCCCCGGTATAGCCGTGAAAACAGATTACAGCTTTCTTTACATCGGAAGTATTCCCGTCTTCCACCGCCGGAAAGTATGTAGCGTGGAGCTTCAGCCCGTCAAAAGAGGTGATGGATACATCCCTGTGGGTCTGCGCCAGTACATATTCCTTTCTCTTTTCCATAAGCGGATAATATTTTGCCCAATCTGTACCCGACATCTTGATGGTCCTGTCGGTCTTCGCGTTTCCGCGCTTCATGGTCCTATTATAAAAATATGCGGTTTCCCCGATTCCTGCCGCAGCCAGGATTCCCGCCGCAGCTACAATATTTTTCAATGCTCCCAATGATTTCACCATCCTTTTTTTGCTGTTCCCATGTGTCTGTCTTATTTATTTTTCTTCGCTTCCTTCGCCGCTGCCTTCTTGACCGCCGTCTTTACTACGGTATTCACAACCTTGTCGGCCGCTTTTTTTGCGATGCTCTTTTCCTGCGCCGCGCCTTTCTTCAGCTCTATGATCTCCTTTAACCGCAGCGCCTTCTCAATATTGCCCTCCACCCGCAGCTTCTGGTCCGTAAATGCCGCGATGGGGTCCATCTCTCCGTCTGCGATCTTGAGAAGCACCTCAGACGAACAGATAAACATGGCGTCTCTGTCATAATATTCATAAGGCTCTACATGGAGCACGCCGTCCTTTACCTCCACATAGAAAGCGCCGCCGGCTTCCTCGTCCTCAATGTTAAACTGAAACGCAAGATGCTCGTGTATGTCACTCACATCCGCCCCCATAAATTTCCCCTTGATCTCATAAAATAAATCTGCGTAAGTCATCCTTTTCCTCCTTGATTTCCCACTGTTGCTGCCAGATGGCTGTTCCTATATCCCAGCCGTCTGCTTAAAATGCAATCGACCAACGGTCGAATTGATTTAAGTAAACATTACCACATTCTTCGACCATTGGTCAACTATATTTTTATCCAATTTAAGGGGAATTTTTCCATGTTTTTTGTGGAATAATTTTCTTTTACCCGATCAGAATCCTCTTCCCTTCAAATGCAAAGCCGTAGCAGCGGATTCGTTCTCCTGAGATCCCTTTTGCAGTCAGCACCGCAGCATATTGCTTTTCTTTGATCTGCGCCAGGGCGCTCTGAACCGTTTCCTCCAATGTAGTCTCTATACTCCCGCCTAAAATACTACAGGTTATTCCAAACCTCCCGTATATCCTCCATTTCCACCTGCTTCTCAATCTGGTTCACGATCTGATCGCTGCTGACGCTGGCGATCTCGGCCTGGCTGGAATCCATCCAGACATAGCAGATAAAGCACAAGATCCCAAGCGTCAGCCGGAAGAGGAATGTGTCTCTGGGATATGCGGATTCCTGGTCGTCATACAATTCATGATAAATACTTCCGTATCTGGGATGGACCGCGGGAATAAAATGGTTGTCGTCGTACCGCTTTCTTGTCTGGCGCAGAAGCTCTCTGCGGCGTGCCTCGGGATCGTTCATAGCAGGCTTCCTTTCGTTTTTCGATCTTTGTATCCCGGGGGCTTGAGTCCGCCGGATACTTGTATCGAATATATATGTACAATCCCCGATATTTAGAACTTTTCCCCTCTGGAATCCTGCATGAAGTGACACCGTCAAAACAGGATCAAACCCCCCAGCTTCTGTCTGCATTTTTTGTCCGCGCATATTTCCGGATGTATACATTTCCCACAGTTTCCGCCCCTGAAGCGGCAGAAACTGCCAGCCCGTCTTACCGGTCTGACAGTTCCTTTGTAATATCCTCCCATGTGATCCCCCGTTCCACCATCAGCACCATCAGATGGTACATAAAATCCGAGACCTCATACTTGATCTCTTCCGGATTGGGGTTTTTGGAGGCAATGATGATCTCCGTGGCTTCCTCTCCCACTTTTTTCAGTATCTTATCAATTCCCTTTTCAAACAGATAATTGGTGTAGGACCCTTCCTTTGGATTCTGCTTGCGGTCCACAATAGTCTTATACACGGACTCGAATACCTGTAAGGGGTTCTTGGCGTCAAAATCATTTCCTGCAATGGACTGGAAAAAGCAGGTCCGGTTCCCGGTGTGGCAGGCCGCGCCGATCTGCTCCACCTTCGCCAGCAACGTATCCTTGTCGCAGTCCACGGTCAGCATCTTCACATACTGGAAATGCCCGGAGGTTTCCCCCTTGATCCACCGTTCCTGCCGGCTCCGGCTGTAGTAGGTCATCTTGCCGGTTTTGATGGTATGCTCAAATGCGTCTTCATTCATATATGCCATCATCAGCACTTCATTGGTCTTATAGTCCTGGACGATCACCGGGATCAGGCCGTCGGAATTTAGTTTAAACTCCGCAAAATCCATAATGCTTTCAAAGGAAGTCATCCGGATGCCTTCCTCCAGGCAGACATTTTTAAACGCGTCAAAGTCCATGTCCTTCTGACTGATAAAGAGGCCGGAAACCCCCTTGACCCCGTCGGATTTCAGGATCTTGAGAATCTCGTTCTGCTCCATCGTATCTGTCACCACCACGCAGGGAATCTCCGTAATGTTTACAACGGAATTGAGGTCCAGCCTGTGCATGAATATCATTTCCGTACAATATTTCTCAATCTGGTGCTGGTGCTTGAACAGCGCGTCGAAATCATTCAGCGACACGGCGATCCGTTCCTTTCCGTACCGCAGGGCAGCCTCCTCTAAAAGCTTCAAGGTTCCGGGCTTGGACAGGTTCAAAAGGGCCCGCTTCGCGCCGGCGTACAGAATCTTTTTTACATCCTCCTGACGGCGGATATTTCCGCCTGCCACCATGGGGATGCTGATGACCCGGTTGATCTTTTTCATCAGGTCAATGGCTTCTTCATGGTTCTCATCCGAATTGGACAGATCAAACACAATCAGCTCGTCTGCCCCCCGTTCTCCATAATGCTTTGCAAGGGAAACCACGTCATCCGATATCACGGTTTTATCGTCAAACCAGCGAACGGCCTTGGCGCCGTCGATCAGGATACATGGGGTTAACCTTTTATAACTCATAGTATGTTCTCCTTCTATATTTTTTCCTACAGGCTTCCTTTCGTAGACCAGACGACCTGCATCCGCGGCTCCTCCATGACTGCCCCGTCCAGCGCCTTTCCAAACGCCTTGAACAGCGCCTCCGCCATATGATGGTTATTGCCGGCATCCAATATCTTCAGATGCAGGTTCATAGCCGCGCTGTAAGAAACGGCGTAAAAAAATTCCCGGACCATTTCCGTGTCCAGCGTACCCAGACGTTCCGCCGTAAATTCCGCATCCATCTTAAAATACGGCCGGCCGGACAGATCCACGGCGCAGAGGGCAAGGACCTCATCCATCGGCAGGATAAAGCTTCCATAGCGCCGGATTCCCGCCTTATCTCCCAGCGCGCCGGCAATGGCCTGGCCCAGGACGATCCCGGTATCCTCCACCGTATGGTGGCAGTCCACCTCCAGATCCCCCTTCACCTGCACCTCCAGGTCAAACAGCCCGTGCCGCGCAAATCCGTCCAGCATATGGTCAAAAAACGGGATTCCGGTATCGATCCGGTTCTTCCCCTGCCCGTCCAGATTGATGGACAAGGTGATCTCTGTTTCCTTTGTTTTTCTCGTACAGCTTCCCATCCGTTCTTTCATACGCAAATCCTCCTTCTTTCGGCCGCTTTCATACCGCCCTGTACAGAAAGTCGGCCGTCTGCAGGCTTTCTGTATGCGGCAATTCCCATTCTCTCTCATCCGCCCCTTAAAAACAGCGGCACAGCCCTATTCTTCGAACCGCACCCTGACGGAATTTGCATGGGCCGTCAGCTGTTCCGCTTCCGCAAACTGCTCAATATCCTCGCACACTTGTTCCAGCGCTTCTCTGGAATAGGCAATGATACTGGATTTTTTCAGAAAATCATCCACCGACAGGGGCGAGAAAAACTTGGCCGTCCCGTTGGTGGGCAGGATATGGTTTGGTCCCGCGAAATAATCTCCCAGAGGTTCGCTGCTGTACTCCCCAATAAAAATGGCTCCCGCATTGCGGATCTTGGTCATGACCTGATAGGGTTCCGCCGTCATGATCTCCAGATGCTCCGACGCGATCTCGTTGGCCGCGCCGATGGCGTCCTCCATCGTATCCGCCACCAGGATATGCCCGTAATTGTCCAGTGACTTCTGGATGATCTCCCCCCTGGAAAGCTCCTGGATGAACCGGTCTGTTTCCCGGGATACCTGCTCTGCTAACTCCCTGCTGGTGGTCACCAGGATTGCCGACGCCAGCTCATCGTGCTCCGCCTGGGACAACAGGTCTGCCGCCACATACCGGGGATTGGCCGTCTCATCTGCCAGGACAAGGATCTCGCTCGGCCCTGCGATGGAGTCAATGCTGACATGTCCGTAAACCGCCTTTTTCGCCAGCGCCACATAGATATTGCCGGGTCCCACGATCTTATCCACCTTTGGGATGCTCTCTGTCCCGTAGGCCAGCGCCGCGACTGCCTGCGCTCCGCCCACCTTGTAGACCGCCGTCACCCCTGCCTCTTTTGCGGCAACCAAAGTGGTGGGATTCACCTTTCCGTCTTTTCCCGGAGGCGTCACCATGATGATCTCTTCCACCCCGGCCACCTTTGCGGGCATCACGTTCATCAGCACGGAGGAGGGATACACGGCCTTTCCGCCGGGTACGTAGACGCCCACCCGCCTTAACGCCGTGACTTTCTGCCCCAGCATAGTGCCGTCCGGCTTACTGTCAAACCAACTGTACTGCATCTGCTTCTGATGGTAGGCTTCAATATTGGCCAGCGCCCTGCGGACGATCCGCAGCAGGTTTTCATCCATCTGCGCGTAAGCCTCCCGCACCTCTTCCTCTGTCACCAGGATATTCCCCGGGTTGATATCCGCCCCGTCAAATTTTTTGGTATAATCAAATACAGCCTCATCCTGTTTCTCCCGAACCGTTTCCAGAATCTCCTGGACACAGGCCTCATACTCTCCATAGCTATTGGGACTGCGTTTGAGCAGATCCTCTAACAGGTTTTTCTTGGTGTTCTCATCCAAACTCTCAATCCGCATGTTTTTCCTCCTGTAAAAGCGTTCTTAAACTGGTGATCAACTCCCGCACCCGCTCATTTTCCATCCGCATGCTCACCGGGTTGACGATCATCCGCGCGGACAGCGGGCAGACCTCCTCCAGCACGACCAGCCCGTTTTCCTTCAATGTAGATCCCGTCTCCACAATATCCACGATCACTTCCGACAGCCCCACGATGGGCGCCAGCTCGATAGATCCGTTCATCTTAATGATCTCCACGGTCTGATGCTTTTTATTGTAAAAATAATCCTTTGCAATGTTGGGATACTTGGTTGCCACACGGATCAGCTCCCGGTGCTTTAGAAGCTCCGCCGTCTCCTGATATCCGCAGACACACATCCGGCATGCCCCGAAGCCCAGATCCAGCACCTCATGGACCTTTCTGCCTTCCTCTACGATGGTGTCCTTTCCCACCACGCCGATATCCGCCGCTCCGTACTCCACATACGTCGGAACATCCGGTCCCTTGGCCAGAAAAAATTTCAGCTTCCGCTCTTCATTTACAAAAATCAGCTTTCTGGAACTCTTATCCTTCATCTCCTCGCAGGTGATCCCCAGCTTCTCCAGCATTTCCAGAGTCTTTTTCGCAAGCCTCCCTTTCGTCAGCGCAAATGTCAGATACTTCATTCCGTGACCCTCTCTTTTCCATAGTCAACCGTCTTTTCCTTTCCGGTCCTGAAATTCACCAGCTCCACCGTGCCGTCCTCCTGCAGATACAGCATGCTCACCGCCTGGGTGCGCGTTCCATATTCCCGGAACTTCTCCTTATTCTCCGACGCCCCCCGCTTGAGCATCTCAATGCAGCGGCCCTTTTCCCGGAACTCACGCGCAAAGGACAGCGCCCATTTCAGCGTCTTCTCCGTATAGACGATCAGATTGTTGTGCTTGGTTTCTATGGTAATCTTCTGGCGGCTCAGCGCGCTGGTCAGTTCATCCACGATCATGGCAAATCCGATAGAAGGCGTCCGCCTGCCGAACTTCTCCAGCAGGTGGTCGTATCTTCCGCCCCGCACTACCGCATCTCCGGTCCCATACGTATAGGCCCGGAAAATGATGCCTGTATAGTACATGTAGCTCCCGCTCATGCTCAGATCAAAGGAAATGTGCTTCTCCACGCCGTAATGGATCAATACCTGGTAAATCTTTAAAAGCCGCGCAATGGCAGCCTTCGCTTCCGGAGTCGGCGCAAGCCTCGCGGCCTCTGAGAGCACCTCCACTCCGCCCATCAGCTCCGGGAGCGCAGAAAATGCCTCTTTGATCTCCTCCGATACGTCTTCCTGGTCCAGGATCTCTTCCACTCCGAAATAATTGCGGTTGTTGATCAGAGTAAAGATCTCCTCCGTAAGCTCTTCCGTAAGCCCTGCCACTGTCATCAGCCCCCGGATAAAATTCACATGTCCGATGTTCACTTGAAATTCTGTCAGCCCGGCTCTTTTCAGTCCGTCCACCACCATGGCCAGCATCTCCGCGTCCGCCTCAATGGAATCCTCGCCGATCAGCTCCGCCCCAAGCTGGGTGTTTTCCTTGAGCCTTCCCTGATAGCTGGAATGGTTGATAAACGTATTGCCCACATAGCACAGCCGCAGCGGACAGTCCTCCTCCTCAAACAACGTAGCCGCAGCCCGGGCGATGGACGGTGTGATATCCGGACGCAAGGCAAGCGTATTGCCCTCCCGGTCAAAAAACTTATATAATTCCCTGGAGGAGATGGTCCCGATCTCCTTCCGGAACACGTCAAAATATTCAAACGTCGGGGT
The DNA here is from genome assembly GCF_056796775.1 of Schaedlerella sp. Classification (NCBI taxonomy): domain Bacteria; kingdom Bacillati; phylum Bacillota; class Clostridia; order Lachnospirales; family Lachnospiraceae; genus Schaedlerella; species Schaedlerella sp. The sequence continues at coordinate 116,331 of NZ_JBQIKP010000005.1, read as the reverse complement.
CTGGATGTCCTGATAGCCGTACAGGTGGAGCAGTTCATGAAGCTTTTCCTGAACCGCCAGTTTTTTCCTGCATTCCGTACTGTAAATGTCCCGGACTCCCTCCGGTGTATGTAATTTCTGTTCCATAATTATAGAACCCTTTCTTTACTTCGCTACAGTGCTAAAATCTTCTGTCATTATACGAAGTTTCGATTCGAATGTCAATCCCTGCTGTCCAAATCCTTCTGAATATAGTCCAGGTAGGGGACAAAGCAGTTATTTTTCAGTGACATAAAATATTCCTCATTCAGTTCGTCAAACCGGATACTTTTGCGCCCTCCCTCCTGAGCGCGGTCCCAGAACCTTCGGATTTCCGCATATTTCATATAATACAGCCTGTTTTTTCCGCTGTAGTAGATCAATAAAAAAGAAATCCCGCCCTGGCGTTCAAACTTTTCCATAAAACGGATCTGGTGCTCATGCACATTCTGCAGAGGGAAGGTATCCACTGAGCATTCCTTGGCATCAAAGCAGACTGGAATCCCCTGAACCGCCCCGATATAATCCACTGTACTGATCTTGTCAAAATATGCCAGCGTGATATGCCGGTGCTCCTTGTCGATCTGTACCGGAGTAATGGGGGTGGGAATCTTCTGGATCAGCGCCAGATTCCATTCCTCATACCGTTCATTTGTCCGGTTGATCAGATCCTCCAGGGTAGATCCCCTGAGGCCGCGCGAGTTCCATGTTGCCATATTGTCCTGCTCCTTTATCCTTCTGAATAATTTCCATCTGTACGGTTGGATGCTCTTTGAGCATCCAACCCATTTCATTCATTCGTAAAATCCGTGCTTCGCACTTTTGCGCCTGCTGCCCAGTGACAGCGGCCGACATATCTTCGTCCTCTGCCGTTTCCTCAAAAAATCTCCGAATATCCCGTCTTTTCCCGGCAGATGCGCTGAAACAAGTCCGGCGGAGGCGCCTGAAACTCTCTGCCCGACAGATATCCCAGCGCGCCTCCCGTATCCGGCATTCGAAGCCTCCACGCATGAAGAAGCTGAGATTTCAGGCCATACTGCTTTTGATAAATGTCGTTGATCCTGCGGATCCCATACTTATAATCCCCCAGGATCGGATGCCCCTTTGACGCGAGATGGGCGCGGATCTGGTGGGGCTTTCCGGTCACCAAATGGACTTCCAGAAGCGTACATTCCCCGCCTGACGCAAGGGGGCGGTATTCGGTCTCAATCCGGACACCTCCCGGCATCTCATGCTCCGCTATCCGGACATAATTTGTCTTTTCCTCCTTCACCAGATATCCTTTGACGGCTTCCGGCTGTTTTACTTTTCCATAAACCAGGCAGAGGTAATATTTTCCAATAGAACGCTCCTTAAAAAAGCGGCTCAGCTCCTGCAGGCCTGCCAAGCTCTTTCCGGCAGCGAGGATCCCGCTGGTGTTCCGGTCCAGCCGGTTGCAGACCGAGGGCCGGAAAGTCTTTAATTCTTCTTTTGTCAACGCGCCTGTGTCCAGCAGATACCGGGTCAGATGCTCCACAGCGGATACGTCCTCCTCCCGGGCCTTCTGGGACAGCATCCCCGCCGGCTTGTTCAGCAGAAGCACATGGGTGTCCTCGTAGAGGATATCCAAAGCTTTTGCCCTGCCTGCATATACGTCCTGAGCGCAGTCCGACGCATTCCCCGAAAATTTTTCTATGGTTTCTTCCGAAAGGAACAGCTTTACTGCATCTCCCTGAGAAAGTTTTTCGGAGCCGGACGCCTTTTTCCCGTTTAATGTGATATTCTTTTTCCGAAGCATTTTATACAGGAAGCTTTTGGGCGCCTCCTTCAAAAATTTTGCCAGCAGTTTGTCCAGCCGCTGGCCCGCCTCATTTTCCGTGATGCGAATTTCCCGCACGTCTCTCCTCCGTTCCTGAAAACGATTCTTTCCTGCAAGGTTCTGTCCGAAAAACCGGTTTCTGGTTTTTACACCCATGCAGCAAAGGTCCCATCTGCATTTCTACAGAGAAAGATTCATGATCACATGCGCAATCTGCCCTTCCTCTTCTTTCGTATCTGCCTTTTCTACGGCCGCGATATTCTCCAGCCCTTCCACGATGGAGAGGAATTGCTTATACTGGTCGTACATCTTAACAGAAACCTCGGGAAAATCGTTCTGGCGCAGCATCTTCCGCAGATAAGCCGCTGTCTCCTGCAGGTCCGCTTTTTTTCCGGTGGTATATCCGTAGACCTTTTGATGGGAGATCACCATGCAGTCGATGGGCATGATCTTCTCCGTGCTTGTCACCACCAGGTCATAGATCACCGTCAAATGCGGCGCTTTTGTCCCGATCTCGTCAGGCAGAGCCGGATCCACCGTCTTATAAGGGATCCGCGTGATGACCCCCACCAACGCCTTGCAGGCGGGAAGGCATCCCACCACGGCGACCACCGTCAGCAGGTTCTTTTTGGAATGGGTCTGGCTGTAGCCCAGCAGAAATACGGCGATTACGATGGCAAAATATACCACTGTACGCAGGATCTCAATCTTTAGTTTTTCGCGCAGATAACCCGGCGTTCCTTTTTCATATTTTATCATGGTTTCCCTCCCATAAAAGCTAATATCAGACGATGAGGCAGCAGCTTGGACGCCGCGTGGGCGCACTTCATGGGCAGCCCGTATACGGAAATATCCTTTCCTGCCCGGCTGTCCAGCAGAGCCTTCCTCACCACACCCTGGGGCCGGACCTTCACCAGCTTTTTCAGCGGATTGTCCAGTTCCCCAGAAACCCGGAAAAATTCCGTATCCACCGGCCCCGGGCAGACTGCGGTGACATAGATCCCCCGTCTTTTCAGCTCCGCCCTCAGGCTTCTGGAAAAGCTCAGCACGTACGCTTTGGTCGCCGCATAGACCGCAAAAGAAGGCTGGGGAGAAAAGGCAGCGGCGCTTGCCATCTGGATGATCCTGCTGCCTCTGGAAAGACAGGGCAGGCAGCAAAATGTGATCCTGGAAAGCGCGGTGCAGTTCAGCTCGATCATTTCCGCCTGCGCAGTCTTATCTTCCTCCAGAATGTCTTCCACCGTCCCGCTTTTCCCGAAGCCGGCGCCGTTCACCAGCATCCGAATATCCGGAGCTTCCTCCCGAAGTAGCTTTTCCAGCTTCTCATACACCTCTTCCCGGAGCAGATCCCCCTCCAGAATCCGGATCGGGACCCTGGAAAGCTGGTTCAGCTCCTGGAGTCTGTGCCCTCTGCGGGCGATCACCCAGATCTCATCCAGATTCCGATAAAAATGTCCCATCTGCTTTACAAATTCTCTCCCGATGCCGGAAGATGCCCCTGTCACTACCGCAATTTTCATAACCTGACTGCCTCCTTGCACAATTGCTCCCCCTTCATCTTTTTCCGCTTCTCTTAAGTTCTCTCCTGCCTTCCTGATGTTCTCTTTTGATTTCCGGATTCCTTCTTTTGATCTCCTGATCTTTTCTTCCCGAACGCTTCCCTTTCCTTCTCGCTTCCGGCTCTTTCTTTTGAGCCTTCTCCCCGGACAGCTTCTTCGGCCGAATCAGACATTTTTGATCAAATCCGATCAGGTCCGTGCGTCCGGCCTTGATGAGCGCTTCCTTCACCAGGTCATAATTGGCCGGATTCCGGTATTGGATCAACGCTCTCTGCATGGCCTTCTCATGAGGATTCTTCGGTACATAGACCGGCTTCATCGTCCGGGGATCCAATCCCGTATAATACATGCAGGTGGATATGGTGGACGGCGTGGGATAAAAATCCTGCACCTGCTCCGGCATATACCCCATGTCCCTGCAGAATTCCGCAAGCTCCACGGCCTCCTTCCAGGAAGAGCCCGGATGGGAGGACATCAGATAGGGAACCAGATACTGCTCCTTCTGAAGCCTCCGGTTCATCTTCACAAACCGATCCACAAATTGCTGATATACCTGATTCTTCGGTTTTCCCATCAATTCCAGCACCCCGTCCGACACATGCTCGGGAGCCACCTTTAGCTGCCCGCTCACATGATGGCTGCAAAGCTCCCGCAAAAAAGCCGGATCCGAATCCGCAAGCAGATAATCGAACCGGATCCCGGACCGGATAAAGACCTTTTTCACTCCCGGAAGCTCTCTCAATGCACGGAGGATGTCCACGTATTCCCTGTGGTCCGCCTGCAGATTTTTACAGGGCTTCGGGAACAGACACTGTTTCTTCGGGCAGACGCCAAGCTCCCATTGCTTTTCGCAGGACGGATGACGGAAGTTCGCCGTGGGGCCTCCCACATCATGGATATATCCCTTAAAATCCGTTTCCTTTGTCATCTGTCTGGCTTCCTCCAGCAGGGATTCCCGGCTCCTGCTCTGTACGATCCTTCCCTGATGGAAGGTCAGGGCACAGAAGCTGCAGCCGCCGAAGCATCCCCGGCTGCCGGTCAGGCTGAACCGGACCTCTTCAATAGCCGGTACGCCGCCCAGTGCCTGATAGGACGGATGAAAGGTTCGCATATAAGGCAGTCCGTAGATATCATCCATTTCCATCTGCGTCAGGGGCTTTGCCGGAGGATTCTGTACCACATAGACATTTCCCGGGTAAGATTCCGCAAGCCGCCTTCCGGAAAACGGATCCGTATTGCAGTACTGGATATAGAAGCTTTTGGCATATTCCCGCTTATCCCGCCGCATTTCCTCAAAGGACGGCAAAAGCAGTGCGTCGTATACCGAATCCAGACTCCGTGTCCTGACTACCGTTCCTTCGATATAAGTCAGATCCCTGACAGAAATGCCCGCCTCCAGAGCTTCCGCGATCTCCACGATGGAACGCTCCCCCATGCCGTAAGAGATCATGTCTGCTCCGGAATCCAGAAGGATGGAATGCTTCAGCCTGTCCGACCAGTAATCATAGTGCGCAAGCCGCCGAAGACTGGCCTCGATCCCGCCCAGGATCACGGGCGTATGCTTGTAGGTCCTGCGGATCAGATTGCCGTAGACCACTGCCGCGTAGTCCGGCCGCTTTCCCATGACACCGCCCGGGGTATAGGCATCCGCTGCCCGCCGTTTTCTGGAAACCGCATAATGGTTGACCATGGAATCCATATTTCCCGCAGACACGAGAAACGCAAGCCTTGGCTCCCCGTATACTGTGATACTTCTGTCATCCTTCCAGTCCGGCTGGGACAGGATGGCCACCCGGTAGCCGCGGCTTTCCAGGAGCCGGCTGATGATGGCATGTCCAAAGGAGGGATGATCCACATAGGCATCCCCGATTACATAGACAAAATCCACCTGGTCCCATCCGCGCGCCTCCATATCCTCCCGGCAAAGCGGTAAAAATTTCTGTTCCATCTTTTTACTCCATACAATCCTTCACCATGCAAAAGCGGCAAGCCAGCCCTTGCATTGGTTTTGCAAGTGAAACGCTTTGTTCCGTCAGACTCTTTCTGCTCTCCTGCAGATTTCATAGGTTCCGTCCCAGATTTCTCTGTAATCCCGGATATAATAATCCGACAGCTTTCGTTTCTCGGCTTCACAGGGGGCGGAAAACAGATCATCGACTGCGCACACACTCATGCCCGCGCGCTTTCCGGCCCGGATCCCGTTCGGAATATCCTCAAATACCAGACATTCCCGCGGCAGAACCTCCATCTCCATGGCTGCTTTTAAGTAGACATCCGGGGCAGGCTTTCCGTTTTGTACTTCATCGGATGTAATGACTGCAGAAAAATAATCCCGGATATGCAGGGCGTCCAGAGCCGTAAATGCCAGCTCCCGGGAATTGCTGGTGGCGATCCCCATGAGGATTCCCCGCCGCTTCATCCGCTCCAAAAATTCCCCCGCCCCCGGCTTTAACGGCACACGGGTCCGGTACAGCTCCCGGGTCATCTCGGTCCATTCCCTGCAGATATCCTCCACGGCACAGTCCAAAACCGGAAACTGATCCAGAAAATACTGCGCCGTCTGCACATAGCTCATTCCCTCGATATCTTTATGAAAGGTTTCCGGCGGGGTGATCTTATGCTTCTTCATATATTCCCGGTCCACCTCCGGCCACATCCACATCGAATCCACCAGAGATCCGTCCATATCAAATATAACTGCCTTTTTTTCTTTTAACATAGTATATCCATCTCCTGCGTATTTAATGTCCGGTATTCTCCCGGTTTCAGCGATTCGTCCAGCACAAGCGGCCCCATCCGCAGGCGTTTCAGATACAGCACTTCCTTGCCGGCTGCCTGAAACATCCGCTTGACCTGATGGAATTTTCCCTCCCGGATGGTCAGCTCAATCTCTGAGATCTCTCCGGCTTCCAGAATACGAAGTTCGGAAGGAAGGGTCCGTTTTTTTTCTCCGATATCAACGCCCTGGCGGAAGCATTCCACATCCTCCTCTGTGACTCTGCCCCGGATCCTTGCAAAATAAACCTTGTCCACATGCTTCTTCGGAGACAGCAGCCGATGGGCCAGATCCCCGTCATTGGTTATGAGCAGAAGCCCTTCCGTATCCTTATCCAGACGCCCTACCGGAAACAGGTCTTTGCGCATCCGGCTTTCGATCAGATCCACGACGCAGCGTTCTTTTGTGTCCTCAGTCGCGGAGATCACGCCTGCGGGCTTGTTCAGCATATAGTATTCAAACTCCCGGTAAGCCGCCGGCTGTCCGCCAAACAGCACCTGATCCGCTTCCGTATCCACCTTATATTCCGGCTCCCGTATGGTCTGTGCATTGACCTGCGCCAGCCCTTTGCGGATTGCTTTCTTCACTTCACTCCGGGTCCCCAGCCCCATGTCTGCCAGAAATTTATCCAGACGCAGCTTCATACTTGTCCCCCTTCCACGCAAAAAACCTGCCGCCGACAGCTTTTCCGCATACGATGGCATCCAAAATCCCCGCCGCAAAATATCTATGACATCCACCGCCACCCCGGCAGGTATTTATTTTTCAGAACCTGGGAGGCCAGCTTTCCGAAGCCCAGCGGATATCCGTCCACACAGACCAGATACCAGCCTTTTTCACTGGGCGAAACCAGATCCTCCACATCCAGAGTCTCCCCCTTCAGGTAACGGATCACACGCTCATCCTCCACGGAAAAATCCAGAATGTTTCCGTAATCTTCCTTTTTCAGATACATGGCAAGTGCCTGTCCCGGTTCAAAACGGTTCTTCTTCAATTCCCCCAGCAGCAGCCCGGAGCGTAAGAAACGGATGCCCCGCAGCTCCGGCATTCCTTCCGGCATATAATAGACCCGTTCCTCCCGGATCTCCAGCCGTCTCCGGTCCAGCTCCAGACGCAGGCTCCCCAGAAATTCTTCCAGTTCCTCCGGCAGCTTCCGTTTTCCCGCCGTCCCGCTTCTTCCTGGGGCTCCGGCATGATCATCCCAAGACTCTTTTTTTCTCAATAATGCGATAAAATGCCCTTCCCCCTGCATCTTATGGGGAAAGATCCGGACTGTCTTCTCAAATTCCGGACGTTTGCTTTCCGTAAATTCCGGACGCCCGGGGCAGAAGCCCTCATACCCTTCCATTTCACAGATCTCAAGCTCCGGGCATTGGCGCGTCAGATATTCTATGATCCGTTCATTTTCCTGCGGATCAAAGGTACAGGTGGAATAGAGAAGCATCCCTCCGGGCCGGAGCATGGCCGCGGCCTGAACCACGATACTGCGCTGAAGCCTGGAAAAAAATTCCGGCCCATGCTCCTCCCAGGCTTTGATCATCTTCTTTTCCTTCCGGAACATTCCTTCCCCGGAGCAGGGAGCGTCGATCAGGATCTTGTCAAAAAATTCCGTGAAATGAGACACCAGCTTTCCCGGCTCCTCGCTGGTCACCAGCACATTTCCGATTCCCAGCAGTTCCAGATTTTTCAATAATCCCCTGGCCCTGGAATTGCTGATATCGTTGGCCACCAGCATCCCGGTCCCATTGAGCTTTGCCCCCAGCTCCGTCGCCTTTCCGCCGGGCGCCGCACAGACATCCAGCACATAGTCTCCCGGCTCCACGGGAAGCCTGCTGGCAGGGGTCATGGCGCTGGGCTCCTGAAGGTAATACAGTCCCGCAAAATAATACGGGTGCTTTGCCGGCTGCACCCGGTCCCCGTCATAGTAAAACCCGTTCGGTATCCAGGGCACCGGAGTCAGCGGCCAGGGAGCGATCTTTAGAAACTCTTCCGCGGATATCTTTCTTGTATTCACTCGAAGCCCGTAATGGCGCGGTTCCTCAAAGCACTGCAGGTATGTTTCATATTCCTCCTGCAGCAAAAGACGCATCTTTTCTTCAAATGCTTCTGGTAATTTCATGGTTATTCCTCTCTGGATGCGGGCAATTCCCGTAATTCCCGTATTATTTCGAAATTAATGCAATGATGTACTAGTAGGCGCATTTCACCCTGCGGTCTTCCACATATCGGAGCGGGTAATATGGATTCACACTGATCTCCTGATCCCCTATAACCAGATAGATCCCCAGATGCAGGTGTACCGGAAAATTCCCGGTAGTCCCCTCCACCTTACTGTAGCCGGTATCCCCCATAAATCCCAACAGATCGCCGGCCTTCACGGAATCCCCTTCTTCGATATCCGCATAGGAATCCAGATGGGCATAATAAAAATAAGCGCCCCCGGGAGCCGTGATCCCCAGCCGGTATCCGCCCTTTTCCAGCCATCCCTTGTGCTGGATGACCCCGTCCGTCATGCTGACCACCGGGTAAAGCCCCCGCTCGTTTGTGGAAGCCATGATATCTGTCCCCTCATGCCCCCGCTTTCCTCCGTAATTCCTCTCAAACATCCAGGAATCCTCGTAGGTGACCTCTGCCTGGACTCCATTGGACGGAACCGGTATCGGAAAATATTGCAGATCATTCCAGACTGCTTTGCAGGCGTCCCGGTACAGCTCCCACCCCTGCTTCTCGGACCAGATCTTTTCCAGCCTGGAAAAGGTCTCCGCCGAGCAGGGATACTGGAAAGCCTCCTGTCCGAAATGATTTTCCAGCCAGTAGAGACCTAAGTCTCTGCCCGGATCCTCCGACATCCGGATATGCTCCAGCATTTCGGAATCCATCCTCTGCCTGCGGTATCCTTCTGACGACAGGATTCCTTCATTCAGTCTGCTGTACCGGCTCCTGGCGGTCAGGATATGTATGTTCACTACAAGAAAAAAACAGAGGATCATACAGTACAGCGCATACCGGACGGCCATTTGGTGAGCCGTCCGGTGCCCGCGCATTGCCCGGCGCTTCTTCCGAAAATAGATCCTTGCTCTGATATCACTTGTTTTCAAAAACGCATTGCCCCGGTTCGTTTTCTTATACTATATGAGGCAGTGTTCAGATTATTTACATCTCTTTAAAATTATTTTCAGGACATTCCAGATCTTTTCTGCCGAGGCGATCTCCAGCCGTTCGTTGAAGGAATGTACGTCCCGCATATTCGGGCCGAAGGAAATGCAGTCCAGCTCCGGCTTCTTGCCGCTGAGCAGCCCGCATTCCAGTCCGGCATGGATCGTTGTAATCTCCGGACGGACTCCGAACACCTCTTCAAAGGCATCCGCGGCGATGGGACGGATCCGGGAAGATTCTCTGTAGGTCCATGCCGGATATCCGCTGTCGATATTCCAGTTTCCGCCCAGCAGGTCCGTCAGGCAGATCAGACGGTCCTGAAGTTCCTGCAGCTTGGTGGAAATGCCGCTTCTCACCAGCACGAGGAATCGAACACCTTCCTCCCCGTTCCCTACTATACCCAGATTATCGGAGGTTTCTACCAGCCCTTTCAGGGAACGGCTGTATTCATCCACCCCGTTGGGGCAGTTCACCAGGAAGCCGACCACTTTTTTCATGGATTCTCCAGTAAATACCGTGTATTCCTTTTCCCCCAGCTCCGTAATCCGGATATCCAGCTCCGGCTCATCCGCGCCAAATTCCTGCCTCCATTCGTCCTTCATGGCTTGGATCATCCGGATCGCTTTTTCCGGTTCCTGTACAACAATGCTGCTTTTGCTCACGGACGCAATCACATTTTCTCTGGTGCCGCCGCTGATCTCAACAAGAAAAATCTCCTGCTCCCTGCCAAGACGGTACAGCATCCGGCCCGCCAGCTTGTTGGCATTGCCCCGCTGCCGATCAATCTCCACGCCGGAATGCCCTCCCTTAAGGCCGCAGATCTCCACCAGGAGTCCGCTTCCCTTTGCGGTAGTCTTCTGCACTGGGATCTCACAGGAAAAACGGAAGCCCCCGGCGCATCCTGCGGTCAGAGTGTCGTCCTCCTCGGAGTCCAGATTAAGCAGCATCTTTCCCTGGAGCCTGGACAGATCCACATTGGCTGCGCCGTCCATGCTGACCTCCTCGTCCACCGTAAAGAGCGCCTCCACCGGCGGGTGCTCCAACGTCTCATTGTCCAAGACTGCCAGCGCCATGGCGATAGCGATTCCGTTGTCCGCTCCCAGTGTGGTATCCTTTGCCGTCACATATCCGTCCTCCACCATCAGCTCCAGCGGATCGGTCAGGAAATCATGATCCGAGTGTTCCGTTTTTTCACAGACCATATCCAGATGCCCCTGGATGATAATAGGCTCACTGTTTTCATATCCCTTTGTTCCCGGCTTTTTGATGATCACATTATTCCATTCGTCCTGATACACTTCCAGCTTCCGCTCATTTGCAAACCTCACGCAGTAATCGCTGATTCCCTTTGTATTGTAAGATCCCCTTGGGATCCGGCTAATCTCCTCAAAAAAATGAAATACTTCCTTTGGCTCGATGTTTTCTAATACCGCCATGTTGCTTTCCCCTTTCTGTCTCTTTTTTGATAGCAGCTGTGAGTCCCGGCCTCTTTTGGACTGCTGTTCACAGCCGTCTCACGCAAATGCGCCTCTTTTTCCATTTTGTCACAGCACACATAAAAAATCAACCAATTTCATATATCTTTAGTAATTATTCGTTGCTGCTCATACTTACAGTGTGAGCATGAACAATTATTCAAAACGGAGGATTCCGGATGAGTCGAAATCTGAAAGGACTTGGGATCGTTCTCTTATTCCTGATCATGCTTGTCTCTCCAAAAGCCGTTTTTGCAGGCGCAAGTGAAGGGCTTCTGCTTTGGTTCCAGATCATTCTTCCCACACTGTTTCCATTTCTGCTTGTCACAAACCTGCTGCTTGTCACCGGAAACATGCATCTGATCAACGCGGCCTTCGGCACCTTCCTCACCCATGTCTTCGGTGTCTCTCCCAACGGCAGCTTTGCCGTGGTCACAGGCTTCTTATGCGGCTATCCCATGGGCGCCAAGACAGCGGCGGATCTGACCGAAGCCGGCTATATTTCCCCGGAAGAGGGCCGGTATCTCCTTTCCTTCTGCAACAATTCCAGCCCGGTATTTATCCTGAATTATGTGGTATGGAAAACACTGGAAACGGACGCTCTCCTGATCCCAACCCTTTTGATCCTGATACTTTCCCCTGTCCTGGTCAGCTTTATTACAAGAAAGAGCTTTTTACATAAAAAAGAGGCGTTCCATAACCTGAAAAAAAACGGCTTCACCAAAAGCGCCTGGTCCTTCCAGGAGATTGACCGCTGCATCATGGACAGCTTCGAAACGCTTGTAAAGGTGGGCGGGTATATCATCCTGTTTTCCGTCTTTCTGTCGCTGTTCGAGGCCCTTCCTGTGATTATACCGGGAGTTTCGGCTCTGCTCCCCCTTCTGGAGGTCACAAACGGCTTAGGTCTGCTCCGTGAAATGCAGCTCCCGCTGCAGCTTTTATACCCGGCCGTTCTGGGGCTGACTTCCTTCGGCGGCTTCTGCGCCGCCGCGCAGACCCAGTGCATGGTGCACAAGGCCGGCTTTCCGATCCTGCCCTATCTCACGCAAAAACTGGCAGCCGCGCTGACTGCCAGTCTTATGGGTTCTCTCTATCTGTACCTAAGATGAATGTCACTCCACTCCGCCGCCCTGCTCATATCCGCTTCCATCCTCCTGGGGGATTGCCAGCTCCGCGCGGTTGTTCCGCACCACATCGTAGCACTCCTGCAGGGAATTGATCAGTCCGTCGTACTTGGTCGTATAGCTGTCCAGCGTGTGGCCGATGATACTCTCCGCATTGGCCATCAGGTCGTCGGTATACTGGATAGCGCCGATCCGGATCGCGTTGGCGTCCGCCGTAGCGTTGTCTACAATCTCCTGAGCCTGGGCGGTTGCCTGAGTCACGATCTCATTGGCCTGTGCATAAGCCTGCTGCATGATCTCATGCTCGCTGACCAGCTCATTGGTCTGCATCTGCGCTTCCTCAATCAGGGCATCCGCTTTTGCCTGGGCATCCGCCAGAATCGCATCCCGGTTCGCAATGATCTTCTGATAGCGCTTGATCTCATCCGGCGTCTTCATCCGCAGTTCCCGAAGAAGCTCATCCAGATGTTCTTTATTTACGATGATTTTCGTGGTAGACAAAGGCTGATACTTGCAATCTCTGTCAATGTATTCTTCAATCTCTTCAATAATCTGCTCAATGCGGCTGCTCATAATCTACACGCTCCTTTTCTCTTTCCGTTCCTCTCCTGCCGTTCTCCGTCAGGCTTCTATCTTCTCTATCATCTGCTCAATGCGGCTGCTCATCATTAATAAGCCTCTTTTGCTCTCATCTTCTTTTCCAGTTCCCTTTTTACCGCCTCCGGAACAAACTGTGACGTATCTCCGCCGAATGCGGCAATCTCCTTCACCGTCGTAGAACTCAAGTAGGAATATTCTATGCTGGTTGTTAAAAACATCGTCTCCACACCGGGTCCAAGCTTATGGTTGGTCTGGGACATCTGCAGTTCATATTCAAAGTCCGTGATCGCACGCAATCCCCGGATGATCAGCTCCGCTTCCATCTTCTTCGCGAAATCGATCAGCAGGCCGTCAAACGGTACGATCTCAATATTGTCGAATCCTGCCGACACTTCCTTTAACATTTTAACACGTTCCGCAACAGAAAACAACGGCATTTTCGCATTATTATTCAGCACTCCGACGATCAGCCGGTCTACAATCTTGCTGCTTCTTTTCATGATATCCAGGTGTCCGAATGTGACCGGGTCAAAGCTTCCCGGATAAATGGCTTTTAACATATCTCTTCCTTTCCGGCTTTTTCCATAAAAACGTGCTTGTTCGTCTTATAAACTTTTTCCTTCAGCAATGTAAATCCCAGCTCGTCCACATAGGAAAAATCTGTCTCCCTGGAGGCTTCCACGATAATCACCGTGTCCTCGTACACGAGTGCCGATCCTGACAGATATTCCAGAACTCCCCGCTCCAGCTCCTGGTTATAGGGCGGATCCATAAAGATATAGTCAAAAACCTTTTTTTCCTCCATCTGATACAGCGCCGTCATCACATCACGGTTCCATGTTACGGCTTTATTTTCCAGCTTTGTAAACTTTAAGTTTTCCTTGATGCAGGCCATGGCTTTTGGATTTTTTTCTACAAAAACGGCCTCCCGCGCGCCACGGCTGAGCGCCTCAATGCCGATTCCCCCGCTTCCGCTGAACAGATCCAAAAACATGCAGTCGTAAATATAGGGCGCTATCATATTGAACAAGGTCTCCTTGATCCGGTCCGTGGTCGGCCGTGTATCAATGCCGTCCAGAGTTTTCAGTTGTAATCTTCTTGCGCTTCCCGCTATGACTCTCATACAGGCACCCCTTTCCACGTACAGCATAACTTTTCAAAACAGCAGACCGCAGAGCAGTCTGCCGTATCTAACCATCATACATTTTTCAGCGATCATGTGAATTTTAGCAGAAAAAAGCACTCAGGTCAATCCTAAGTGCTTTTTTCTTTTGCTATTTCGCAATTTTTTTGTTATTTGCCAGCCATCTGCTTTTCCTGCTGTTCGATCATTTTCTTGACCATATAACCGCCGACAGAACCATTCTGTCTGGATGTCAGGTCACCGTTGTATCCGTCTGTCAACGGTACTCCCAGTTCGTCTGCTACCTCGTACTTAAACTTGTCAAGGGCTCCCTTCGCCTCCGGTACTGCTGCTCGATTAGATGAACGACTTGCCATTTTTATTTTCCTCCTTTTGCAACTTTTTGTAACTTTATCGTTACGCTTTCGTTTTTTTGTAACAAGTTGTTTTTTTGTTACAACCATATTATATGGAGGAATTCATCTTTTACACTGGAAGTTGCTTCCAAAACTTTTCCACCTGTACGGTTGCAATCCGAAATATCGGTTTTATGCAACTTATTGCAATAAAACCGATATTTCGGATTAGCAACCTACGCATAAATGAGCAAAATGCGGCTGCATTAGCAGACGCAAGAGTGCGATAGCACGGATTTTGCGAATGGATGCGTAGGTTGGATGATCTTTAGATCATCCAACCGTACAGATGGAAACTTTTTTATAAGGTTGTTTCCAGGGCATTCTGTGAAATCGCCTGTTCAAGCGCTTTTTTTAATCCGATGTTTTCCAGCACTTCCAGCCCGGGATCCTCATCCAAAAGTACGTTTGCGGCTTCGCTCGCCGTCTGCAGTATTTTCGCGTCCTGATACACATCGCCCAGGCGGAAATCCATCACACCGCTCTGCCGGATCCCGAACAGATCTCCCGGACCGCGCAGCCGCAGGTCTTCCCCGGCAATAAAAAATCCGTCGTTGGATCTGTTCAGGATTTCCAGTCGTTCTCTCGTTTCCTCTGATTTTGACGCGCTCATGAAAATGCAGTAAGACTGGTGCTTTCCCCGTCCCACACGGCCCCGGAGCTGATGAAGCTGGGCAAGCCCGAAACGCTCGGAATTTTCGATCATAATCACAGACGCATTGGGAACATCAATCCCGACCTCAATCACCGTCGTGGAAACCAGCACCTGTATTTCATTTTTCGCAAAGGCCTCCATGATCTCGTCTTTTTCCGCCTGCTTCATTTTTCCATGCAGATAAGAAACCGCAATTCCTTTTCCCAACGCTTCCCGGACGATCTCCGTATAATCTGTCACATTCTCCACTTCCAGGCTGTCGCTTTCTTCCACCATGGGGCAGATGATATAGCACTGTCTTCCGGAGCAGATCTGCTTCCTCATAAAGCGATAGGCTGTCTCCCGATATCCGGTATCCACCACACAGTTTTTGATCGGAAGCCGGTTCTTTGGAAGCTCACCGATCACGGAGATGTCCAGATCCCCATATAGGATGATCGCCAATGTCCGCGGAATGGGCGTGGCGCTCATGACCAGGATATGGGGGCACACGCCTTTTCCGGCCAGCCGTTCCCGCTGCCTGACGCCGAAACGGTGCTGCTCGTCCGTCACTACCAGCGCAAGGTTTTGATACTCTGCTTTTTCCTGGATCAGCGCATGGGTCCCTATGATCAGATCCGCTTCTCCTGACGCGATCCGCCCGTAAGCCTCCTTTTTTTCCTTTCCCTTCATGGAGCCGGTCAGAAGCTCCGCGCGCAGCGGGATCTCATACTCCGCAAGCATTCTCCGGATATTCTCAAAATGCTGTCTTGCAAGCACCTCCGTGGGCGCCATCATCGCCGCCTGATAGCCGTTCAGTCCTGCATACATCATGGCAAGCAGGGCGACAATAGTCTTCCCGGAGCCCACATCTCCCTGTACGAGCCGGGACATCACATGAATTCCGGACATGTCCTGACGGATCTCCCGCCATACGGATTTCTGCGCGTCGGTCAGCTCATAGGGCAGCCGTTCCAGAAATCTCCCGATCAGCTCCGGATCCCGGAAGCAGTATGGATTGAGAACCCGTTCCTTTTGAACACTCATCATGCGCAGGGAAAGAATGAACATAAGAAACTCTTCGAACACAAGCCGTTCCCTTGCATGGTAAAATTCTTCCTTTGTCTCCGGGAAATGAATCCCCCGGACAGCCTCCTGGTATCCGGCAAGCCCATACCGCTCCGCGATTCCCTCCGGCAGGCTTCCTTCTCCCAGGTCGGTCATCTCCACCGCCTGACGGATCGCTTTTAAGACTGCGTTGTTGGTCAGCCCGGAGGTCAGAGGGTATACCGGCTGCAGAGAGGATCTTTTTTCTTCATATTTATTACTGGGATAAAAGATCTCTGGGTGCTCCATGACGAGCCCGTCCTTTTTCCGGACGATCCTGCCCCGCAGCGTGATCACTCCGCCCCGCGAGAGAGTGTTTCTCAAAAAAGGCATGCGGAACCAGATGACCTTTAAGGTTCCTGTGAGATCCTTCAGATAGAGGGTCGTGATCTGCATTTTCGGACTTCCCGACACCTGGACCCTTCCATAGATGGCTCCGGAAACCGTCATGGTATGTCCCTCCTCGATCTCCCCGACGGCCACCGGATCCTCATATACCTCATATCCCCGGGGATAATAGCGGATCAGGTCCCCGACCGTATGGATCCCGATTTTTGAGAAAGTTTTCTCCGCTTTCTCCCCGATTCCCTTGATTTCCCTGATTCCTGATCTTTCGTCCATTCTCTTCTCCCTGATTTTTTAAGGAACCGCGGAAAAATAACTGATATGGACCGCATACAGTTCCTAATCCGCCTGTCAGGCAAAAGCCCGCAATACGAAACCGCAGGCCGCGCCTTTCCGCATCACGGGCTTTTTCAATTTCTTCTATGTCAGAATGTATACCCAGGGGTATCCCTTGATGACCATGCGGCCGTTTCACAAGGTATCATTCCATACCGTTCCCTACTCCACAGATATCACGTAGTAATAAATGGGCTGTCCTCCGCTGTGTACATCCACGTCCACGTCCGGATACAGCTCTGCGATCTCCTGGCCGAACCTCTCGGCATCCTCTTCCCGGATATCCTCTCCATAATAGAGACTGATCATCTCCGAGTCCTCATCTGTCATCTTCGCCAGCATCTCCTTGGCCGTTGCCTCCACGGACTGGCCCACGGAAAGGATCCCCGCATCGCCGATACCCATGATGTCTCCCTCATGGATCTCCTTGTCGTCAATGTGAGTATCGCGGACCGCATAGGTGACCTGTCCGGTCTTCACATTGGTGATCTCCTCCAGCATGGTCTCCTCATTGGTATCCACATCCGCATCCGGCATATAACTGATCACCGCCGTGATCCCCTGGGGCACCGTCTTCGTCGGAATCACGATCACGTCCTTATCCTTCACCAGGGAGCGGGCCTGATTTGCCGCCAGCACGATGTTCTTATTGTTCGGAAGGATAAAGATATGGTCCGCATTGACCTGATCGATGGCTGTCAGCATATCCTCCGTGCTGGGATTCATGGTCTGTCCGCCTTCTATAATATAGTCCACGCCCAGTTCCCTGAATATGGAGTTCATTCCTTCCCCGATCGACACGGCAATGAATCCGACGGATTTGCGCGGTTCCTTCGGCGCTTCCTGCTCCTTTTTCTTCTTTGCCGCTTCTGCCTGCTCCGCAGCCACCTTTTCCGCGTCGCGGATCAGCTTCTCCTGATGTTCCTCCCGCATATTGTCGATCTTCATACGGGAAAGCTGACCGTAGGTCAAAGCCTTCTGGATCGCAAGTCCGGGATCGTTGGTATGCACATGTACCTTCACCACATCCTCGTCCGCCACGCAGACAATGGAATCCCCGATGGATTCCAGATAGGCCTTGAAGGACTCCTCGTCCTGTTCGGAAAATTCCCGTTCTGTCATGATGATAAATTCCGTACAATAGCCGAACCGGATATCTGCCTGTGCCTGTGCTTCCGGCTTTACCATCTTCACAGCCGGCGCAGCCTCGATCGCGCTGTAATCAATCTCTTTTCCCTGGAATGCATCGCAGGCGCCGTTCAAAACCTCCACCAGGCCCTGGCCGCCGGAATCCACGACTCCCGCTTCTTTCAATACAGGAAGCATCTCCGGCGTCCGCTCCAGCACTTCCTTCGCTGCTTCAATGATCTCCGGAATAAAGGTCTCCAGATCCTCCATTGTCCCGGCAAGCTCAGCCGCCTTCTCGGAGAGCCCTCTGGCCACCGTAAGGATCGTCCCCTCCTTGGGCTTCATGACCGCCTTGTATGCTGTTGCCGTCGCACGTTCACAGGCCGCCGCCAGAACCGGTACGTCAATCTCCTGATGCTCCCGGATCTCCTTGGTAAATCCCCGCAGAAGCTGGGAGAGGATGACACCGGAGTTTCCCCGGGCTCCGCGCAGGGAACCGGAAGAGATTGCCTTAGATACGGACTTCATGTCAGCCTTCTCCAACGCACCCACTTCCTTTGCGGCAGACATGATGGTCAGAGTCATATTGGTTCCCGTATCGCCGTCCGGCACCGGGAATACATTCAGTTCATTGATCACTTCTTTTTTCGCTTCCAGATTCGCTGCTCCGGCTAGAAACATCTTCGTAAACAGCTCCGCATTTATCGTTTTCGTTGCCACGACAAGTATCCTCCTTAATCTATCACTCTGACACCTTCAACGAAGATGTTGATCTTCTCTACCGTCATACCTGTAAATTCTTCCACCTTATACTTGACATTATTCACCAGGTTGTCAGAAACTGACAGGATATTCACACCATATGACACAATCACATGAAAATTCAAAGTGAGGTGATTCTCCTCGGAAATCGCAATCTGGATTCCATGGGTCAGGCTTTCCTTTTTCAGTAATCTTACCAGTCCGTCCGTCATGCTGACAGCCGCCATCCCGACGATGCCAAAGCACTCTACCGCAACGGAACCGGCATACTTCGCGATCACGTCAGGATTGATCGTGATAATCCCCAAATCTGTAGTCATACTGCCTTTCATCATATATGAACCCCCTGTTCTTTGTCGAATCTCCCGGGGGACAGACTTACACTAAAAAAGCCCCGGAAAGTATTCCTATTATACTCTTTTTGGATAAACTTTACAATACTGATATTTTAAAATGGAACGCAAAACAAGATTTTTCTATTATTATTCTCCATTTTTCCATTTTTTTTGCAAAAACCCAGTCAGAAATGCAAAAAATGCTTGCAATCAACGGCTCTATCTGCTAGAATATGGGTGTTGTGAGTCCATCGGACAATTTTCAGATTGTTAGGAGGTGCAGTGATGGCAAAATGTGCTATTTGTGATAAGGGTGCCCATTTCGGAAATAATGTAAGCCACTCTCATAGAAAAACACCAAAGATGTGGAAGTCAAACATAAAATCTGTTCGCGTTAAAACAGAAGGCGGATCCAAGAAAATGTATGTATGTACATCCTGTCTGAAATCCGGACGTGTAGAACGCGCTTAAGAACTGTATTTACTTTATATTTGATGACACGGAAAAAACCAGTATCTCCTGCAGATGCTGGTTTTTTATTTCCATGAAGCAATGAGCCGCGCAGCCATGCCTGCATGGATATCTTATTCAGGAACCGGCGTGAAATGATATGCGGATTTTGACAAGCGAGACGCGCATATCCTTTCACGGCAGTTCCTTACCGATCATTTACAAAATAATACATAGCCTGCCGCCAGACACACACAGAACAGCATCACCCTTAAGATCGACGTGGAAGGGATCAGCAGGATCAAAAACATTCCCATTGCAGCACAAAGTAAGGCAAAACCAATCATCCGCTTCATAATCAAAATCCTGACTGCTATTATTACACTTACATTATCTTATGCTGCATGTTCCGCGGTTATGCAACGCTGTATTAGCTTATGATTCGTTATTCTATTCTTCCAGATCTGCCGCGGCATCCAGGATGTCCGCCACATCTTCCTCTGTCACCTTATCTTCTTTTCTGGTCGTAATTTTATCCAGCACCTCCGGTACAAGGTCAAACAGCTTCGTAATGGTATCCTGGTTCTTGATATTCACCAGCCGGGTTGTCCCGTCCTTGATGACCAGAACCGCGCTAGGTGTGATTTTTCCTCCGACTCCGCCCATACCTTTATCCTTTTTATCGCTCAGATTAGAACCTGCTCCGATTCCGAAGGACACATCGATCAAAGGAAGAATCGTGATATTATCCACGCGCACCGCATCCCCTACTACCGTTTTGCTGGAAACGAGTCCGTCCATTCCCTTCATCAGGGATTCTACCGTCGTTTTTAAATTATTTGTTTCAGACATCCTGTTATTCCTCCTTCAATTTTTCGAATGATTTTATTTCTTTAATTTCGAGATCAACCGTCTGGCATCCAGAACCGTTCGCCTCACGTTCCGGCTCCAGAGCAGATTCCAGCCCATCACTGCCGCCGGCAGGATACGAAAGGCTCCCTTCACGGATACCTCGCCTTCCAGAACCTTTTCCTCAAAATCGGGACAGCAGTAAACATGCTCTCCCCAGTATGGATACAGCATACTGGCGCCCGCCAGCACCTTTCCCGTCAGGGAAGGATCCTCGAATCCAAACCGGATTTTCCCCCTGCACTGCTTCGGCCTCAGCCGGAACAACAATTTTTTCAACTCGGAAAAACATTTCAGAAATGCGGACTGATGTACGCCGTCCGATAAAAAATCAGTTACAAGCTCCGTCTTTGCCGACAGCATCTCTATTTTAGCACACATTTTATCAAAAGTATATTCGATCTTATCAAATACAACCGTGATTTTGTCCGACAAAGTTTTTTTCGGTTTCTCTTCTGATTCTCCGGTATCAGCATCCGGAGGCACCGTTTTTTTATTCTTCTTTTTCGGTTTCTTTTTATTGGTGTCTGCCGATTCCTCTGATTTATTTTCCGCCTTTTGATCTCTGGATTCTGCCGATGATTCTGTCGCGCTTTCTCTTACCGGCTCTTTTGGGATATCCTCCGGTCCTTGCGGCAGATTTTCCGTTTTTATATCTTCGGCTGTCTCTTCTTCCGGCGGCTCCGATTTTGGTTCCTCAGATGCCTCTTCTTCCGCCTTTTCCGATCTCACTTCCTCAGATGCCTCTTCTTTCGCCTTTTCCAATCTCACTTCCTCAGACGCCTCTTCCGCATCCGCAACCTCTTCCAGCACCTTCTCCCCCATTTCTTCCAGGCCGTCGGCTGCTTCTTCTATTTCTTCTTCCGCGTCCCCGGTATCACCCAGCTTGATCCAGGCCGCCCGGATATTCCAGGACAGATTTCCTTTCCGGTACTGCAGCCTGCCGCTGATCAGCCGGAAAAAAATCCCGAAGCTTACACCGGCCTCCAGCTCCGAGAGCTTTCCCGGGCAGCTGGCCTCCGCCTGGTAGCGCAGGGGCGTAAAGATCACGGCTAGCAGCACCAGGATCAAAAGCCCCAGGATCGCCAGCAGTATCCAGCCTATGAGTTTTAAGATAAACAAAATCACCTGCAACATGTTATGCCAGCCCTTCCTCAAATCTTCCCTGCCGTTCGGCAAGGAATCTACGGATATCGGTTTCCCCTGTCTCTTCCAGCACCTGGCGGACGATCTCCTCCACCAGATACACGGCGGCATCATACCCTTCCGCAATGCCTACTACAAAAACCTCCGCGTCATCGTACCACGGCTGCTGCAGAAGAAGCGCCGGATAAAATTCCAGAAGGTTTTGCTCCCCCCGGGCCAATGTAAGGATATATAAGGACGGCTGCAGGGTACGATCCATCAGCTTTTTTAATATCTTATTTTTCTTTCGCTTCAATCCGTCACTCACATACAGATCACAATAACATTTTATCCTCATGATTTCCTTCCCTTTTGACCGGATACTCCGCATAAATCATATTTTCCGCAGCTCCGGCAGACGTCCTTCCAGCCTCTCACGCTTCGGCACGGCCCATAGGCTTACCACTACGGATAACGGCATTTCTGTTAATAATAGTAAGCATCCAATATCTGCTTCGCGATCGGCACCGCCTTGGCGCCGTCATTGCCGTCATATCCTTCCACGATCACGCTGATGACCAGCTCCGGATTGTCTACATTGGTAAATCCCATGAACCAGGAATGCATCTTTTCCCCGTCGTCCATCGCATACTCGGCCGTACCGGTCTTTCCGGCTGCCGTATAGCTCTGGCCGCTCAGCAGCATCCCGGTTCCCTCGTCTACGACCGCGCGCATATAATCCTTCAGCTGTGCCGCCTCATCAGAAGAGATCAGCTTCCGATAGCTTTTCGGCACATTTTTCTTGATCTCTCTGCCCGTATGGTTGGTCACCTTTTCCACAAGATAAGGTTCCATCAGGATTCCGCCGTTGGCAACCGCCGATGTGATCAATGCCATATGGTAGGGGCTGACCAGCGTCTTTCCCTGTCCCATGGCAGTCATCATGACTTCCGCCTCCCCGGTGCTCTGATCTACGGAAAAAGAGCTCTTCGTATAATCCAGCATACACGGAAGCTTCTTATTGAACAGCAGATCCTCCGCCGTTTTCGCATAGGAACTGCGGTTCAGGGACAATCCGATGTTGACGAAAGACGCGTTGCAGGAATTTGCAAAGGAGCCCCGCAGGTTCTCGAAGCCATGCACCGTACTGTCAAAACAGCGGATCGTTACGTCATTGGATGTGATCTCCCCCGCACATTCGTAGGTATAATTTTCATAATCCGGGTGCTCCCGCATATACTCCAGCGCCGTCACCACCTTAAAGGTAGATCCCGGCGCGTAGGAGCCCTGGGTGGCGCGGTTGAGCATCGGGCTGTTGTCCTCATCCGCGTTCAGATACGACCAGTTCATCTCTATCTGATTCGGATCATAGGACGGCTTGGACAGCATCACCAGGATTTTTCCGGTGGATGCCTCCATCACGACCACAGCCCCCTTATTATCTCCCAGCGCCTGATAAGCCGTCTGCTGTAAGCCTGCGTCCAAGGTGGTCACCACCGTATCTCCCCGGTGCTTCTGATCCTGAAATTCGTCCTTCATCTTTTCCAGGAAAAACGCGTTGGAGCTCAACAGTGAAAAATTCTCCACAGATTCCAGCCCGGTCTTTCCCAGCTCTGGATGGTTGTATCCGATCACATGAGCAAACAAATCCCCGTAAGGGTACTGCCGCATCTCTGTACCGTCCTCCGCCACCTCCGTATGGGCAAGGGTATTTCCGTTCCTGTCCGAAAAATCTCCCCGAATGACCAGATCCGCAAAGTTATCTTGCCGCGCGTTGTAAGGGCTGTTCACGATATCCTTTGCCCGAACCGCGGTAAAATAAAGCAGATACCCCATCATTGCAAGGAACAGCAGCACAAAAAAATAGGTGATCCTAGCGAATTCTTTGTTTTGGAACTTCTTCGAATTTGGATTTTCCTTTTGTCGTTTTTTTATTTCTCGATCCTCTCTGCTCATCTCTTAATGCTCTCTCTCTTCCTGGCTCCTCCTGTCCTGCCCTGGTCCGTCTCTGTCCCGCGCCCTGGCGTCTCGCTCCCTCCGGATCTGTTCCGGAGCGGCGGCCCGGGTTCTGCCGCTGGGATCCTGGGGAATCCCCGCTTTTTCGTCCGCCTCCGTTCTGGCCTGCCGCCGTCCTTTCCCGGGCTTCCCTGGCTGCCCGCTGGCGCCGCCGTCTGGCTGCCATCTCCCGTTTCATTTCCAGTTCCTCTTCCTCGTCCTCACGGATGATGTAAAGTCCCTGAATGATCCCGATCATGATCATAGAACTCAGGATCGAGCTTCCTCCATAGCTAACAAGGGGCAGCGTCACCCCTGTCGAGGGAATGAACTTGGTCACTCCGCCGATGGTCAGAAACACCTGGAAAATGTAACAGGTTCCAAGCCCCAATGCCACCAGCTTATAGAACGGATTGCGCAGCTCCATGGCAATATTCAAGAACATCACATAACAGCTCACACAGATCAGGATCAGGCAGAGCGCAAAGATCACACCCAGCTCTTCCGCAATCGCGGAAAAGATAAAATCCGACTCTGCTACGGGAATCATATCCGGGCTTCCCTGGCACAGTCCCATGCCGAACCAGCTTCCGGTCCCGATGGCAAACAAAGACTGGGCCACCTGATAGCCGCCTTCATTATAAGACGCGAAAGGATCCTTCCACGCCGCCACACGTACTTTAATGTGGGCAAACAGATGATAACCTGCCACCGCCGCCAGACTGCCTGCCCCAAGCCCTGCCGCGGCATACAGCGGCTGCTTTGTCGCCACGTACAGCATGACCAGGTACACCACAAACAAAATCAGCGCCGCGCCCAGATCCGTAGACACCACCAGGATCAGCACATGACCCGCTGCCACCGCCGTAGTGATCACCACATTTTTAAATTCCGTAGAATTTTTCAGGCTGGCCGCCACATAAAATACAAACAGGATCTTTACAAATTCGGAAGGCTGGATCCCGATCCCGCCTATGGTAAATCCCAGCTTCGCCCCGCCTGACGTGGCGGCGAACACTGCCACCAGCAGAAGCGCCGCAAATCCGACTCCCGCATAGATATAGACCCAGTCCGCCAGAAATTTCAGCTTTCGGATCAGGACTGGAACGACCAGGCCGAACGCGGTCCCCAGGGCGATAAAGATGAATTGCTTCACCGCGCTTTCATAGGACAGCCGTGTGATCATGATCAGTCCCGCGCTGAGCAGCATGCACATGTTGTTCACGATCAGCCTGGATACATTCGGATACAGGATCGAATACAGAAGGATGACCGCGACTAAAAGAACCACCTGTACCGCAAAGAACAGCAGGAGCTTGTGTTCCTCTGTTTTCAGGTACATCACCGCATAGGCCAGAAACTGCATCATGAACATCAGTACATTCTGCAGAATATAGGCCCGTTTTTCATCTTCCTCGTAACTCTGCGCAAAGATCGAGAAACAGGAAAATGTATAGGCGGTCATCAATAGGATGATCATATACTTTGAGACTTCAACAATAATATTAACCACTATAAAACTCCCCTTCGGAAATGCCCCCGCGTAAAGCGGCTGCCTGACTGGTGAGGATCACTTCCTCTTTCCGTATCGTTTTTAAAATCCGGGTGACTTCCGGCTGTTTTTTTCTGCATCCCTTCTGAAAATGCCTGGATGCATTCCTGCAGGATCCGACTCGTCTGTTCCCCATCTTCCACGGAAAACTGCAGCCTGAGCCGGGAAGGGCCAATTTCCTTCAATGCCGCTTTTTCGTCAAACAGACATAGCGGAACTGAATTATAAATGATATTATAGCAGTCCTCACAGCGGTTTTCCACTAAAAACGGATTTCCGTACCGATCCGTCAGTTCCCTTATATTTTCGTTCGGATTCCCTCCTCCGGAATACTCCGCTTTCGGTTTGGCCTGCTTTCGGCATCGATCTACGGTTTTCGCAAGACACTGCGCAGTCACCATGACCGGAAGGTATCCATAGACCAGCATCTCCATATGCTCTGCTCCCAGATGCAGGATCTCGTTCCGGTTCAATTCCACAGGCACGGTAAATTCCCGTACCCCCTGTTGATTCCAGAATGCCTTCGCAGCCTGGTTCATAACATACACATTATGATCCAGGATCACATTTCTGTCAATTCCCGAAATCCATCCGCCCGCTTTTCTGTCCCTGCTGCTGTTCCCAGCCTGACCGGGCGCCCGCAGTAACCGCTCCTTTTCTTCCGCGCCGTTCCAAAGCGCAAAGCCTTCATAATTCCGCAGGAGGATCCCGTCAAAATGGATCCGTTCAAAGCATCTCATCCGAGCTTCCCACATCCGAACCGCCTGCTCGCGGAAAATATGCGGCACCCCAAGGAATACCTCCCGCCCCTGCGCCCGAAGCCAGCCGCAGCGATCCGCCAATGCATCTCCGGCGCTGAGCATCCCCAAGGCCGCGCTGTCTATATAGACTCGGGAAACTTCGGGAAACGCGCACACCTGGTCCAGCTGAGACATGGTCTGTACCAGCGCCGAAAACTGAAATGACCCTGTCCGGCTTCCTTCTTTTTCCGTCAATAGCCCTGTTCCGATCCGATCGATATCCGGCTGCCTGTCTTCCTGATGCGCTGACTGCATATCTGGTCTGTGATACTGCATGCATATTTTTTTGCGCAGTTCCTCCAGTACCCGTCTCCGCAGCTCATTGATCTGCTGCATCGGCAGAAATACCCCTTCCTCCAGATCCATCTCCAGATTATCAAATTCAAATTCCGTATTTCCGGTCTTTTCCAGCTGCTTTCGGATACGCGCTTCATCCAGCGGGCTTTTCTCCGCCTGTTCCACTGCAATCTCCGAAACAGCCTGCGCGGACACTTCGCCCATGCATACCGTCATCATGGCAGGTTCTTCAGAATAAAGTCTTAAGAAACCATAAATTTTTTCTTTTCGTTTTCCCTGCTTCTGGAAATCCCGGAGCTCCTCGAGCAGCTTTTCATTTCTGATCCGGTTCAGGACAAGTCCTTTTTCCAAATGCTTCCCCTTCGGTAAAGGAATCGTGATCCGGCTGCCCTTCTCATGATCTTTGCCAAAGGTATGATCTCCCTGCTGAGGAAATGCAAGAACATCCCCCCTGTGGATCTGAGTCAGCGCCTTTACAGTCACTTCCCTGCCCTTTTGATCCATGACCTTTACGGCAGGCACCCCGGCATGGTTCGGACGGTCTGACGCGAACATATCCCTGCCGTTCTTCTGCTGATAATAGCCTGTATGGAATCCGCCCCGATTATACAGATCCAGCAGCATTTCCTGATCCTCTTCGCTGACACGGAACCCTTGTCTGCCTGACTTCTGATACAGGTCCACATACTTCCGGTACATGGACGTCACTCCGGCAACATATTCCGGACGCTTCATCCGCCCTTCGATCTTGAAGGAATCAATCCCCGCTTCGATCAGATCCGGGATCAACTCCAGCGTACAGATATCCTTCAGGCTCAGCAGATACCCCTTTTTACCGCCCGATGCATAGCGCAGGCGGCAAGGCTGCGCACACTGCCCCCTGTTCCCGCTCCTTCCTCCGATCAAACTGCTGAGCAGACACTGGCCGGAATAGCAATAACAGAGTGCGCCGTGGACAAAGCATTCCATTTCCATCCCGACAGCATGTTTCATTTGCCGGATCTCCTCCAGGGACAGCTCCCTCGCCGGAACGACACGCACGGCGCCGCATTCCTTCAAAAACCTGGCGCCCTCTGCCCCGGTGATGGTCATTTGCGTACTGGCATGGATATCCAGATCCGGGAAGCAGGTACGCACTACCTGAAACACGCCGATATCCTGTACAATCACTGCATCCAGCCCGCCCCGGTACAGGGGTTCCAGGTAGCGGTAAAGCTGCGGCATCTCCTGATCCTTCACGAGTGTATTGACAGTCAGATAAAATCTTCGCCCGTGCAGATGCGCTTCGTCGATTGCTTCCAGAAGCTGCTCCTCGGTAAAGTTCTCCGCATATGCACGCGCACCAAAATGAGGGCCGCCTGCATATACCGCATCCGCCCCTGCCGTCAGCGCTGTCCGGAAGCTGTCATATGACCCTGCCGGAGCCAGTACTTCCACACATCGCCCTCTGTTCATTTTTAAATCTTCTCCGCAATATTGGATGTCCCGTCTTGAAATCATAGCCTCCCGCACATACTACCGAAAAAATCTCTATCCCAAACCGCCGCGAACCTGTCAATCCTCACTGCCGCGCCCGCGCGCAAAAACGGGAATTTACTTTCTTCGATTCTTCATCTCGGTTTCCAGTTTCACGATCTGCATCTGCAGGTCATTATTTTCTTCCTTCATCTTCGCCAGTTCTTTTTCCGCGTTCTCCAGCTTGATCTGGACAGATATCAGCTCGTGCTTCAAGTCGTACATCTCTTTGTCTTTCAGTTCAATGTCGCTTTCCAGGGAATCTCCCTGCTTCTTCGCTTTGAAGTAATCATCCGCAATATTCAAGGCAAGGAGTACATTGCGAGTGTCTGCGCTCTGCTTGCGGTAACCATCGCTGTTCGCACATTCCGTAATCTTATGGTTCAGATAAGAAGATACCTTCTGCAGATATTCTTCTCCCTCAAATCCGCTTAAAGTATAAACTTTTCCTCCGATGAGTACTTCTGTAAAATGTTTTGCTGAACTCATAGCTTCCTCCCCTTGCGTTTCTTACTTGTTATTATAAACTATCCGACAGCAAAAACCAACTGTTTTTTCCATGAATTTACAGTTCACTGGCCAGCCGGTATCCCTAGATGGGCGTAAGCCAGCTCGGTCGCCACGCGTCCCCGCGGGGTCCGCTGTATGAATCCGTTTTTCAGAAGGTACGGCTCATAGACATCCTCCAGGGTTCCCGCATCCTCGGAGATGGATGCCGCCAGAGTATCCAGTCCCACCGGTCCCCCCTGAAACCGTTCGATCATCGTCAGAAGGATATTCCGGTCAATATTGTCCAGACCGTACTTATCCACATCCAGAAGATCCAGGGCATAATCCGCCACAGACTCCGTGATCACACCGTCATACTTGACCTGAGCAAAATCGCGCACACGCTTTAATAACCGGTTGGCCAGACGCGGAGTCCCTCTGGAACGCTTTGCCAATTCCCTGGCCCCCTGTTCCTCGATCTCCACCTCCAGCACACGGGCGGAACGCAGGATGATGGTCGTCAGCTCTTCTTCTGTATAGAATTCCAGATGATGGATGACCCCGAACCTGTCCCGCAGCGGAGCGGTCAGCATCCCAGCGCGTGTGGTCGCCCCCACCAGGGTAAACTTCGGAAGATCCAGGCGGATAGAGCGTGCCGTCGCCCCTTTCCCGATCAGGATATCAATGGCATAATCCTCCATTGCAGGATACAGGACCTCCTCAACCTGGCGGTTCAGACGGTGGATCTCATCCACAAACAGAATATCGTTTTCCTGCAGATTGTTCAAGATCGCCGCCATCTCCCCCGGTTTCTCGATGGCCGGCCCGGAGGTAATCTTGATATTTACCCCCATCTCATTGGCAATGATCCCTGCCAGGGTGGTCTTTCCCAGCCCCGGCGGTCCGTAAAACAGCACATGATCCAGGGCGTCGCCCCGCTCCTTCGCCGCACTGATATAGATGCCCAGCGTCTGCTTTGCCTTCTCCTGCCCGATGTAGTCCTTTAAACGCTGCGGGCGGAGATGATTTTCTATTTTGATATCTTCTTCCAGATTTTCTGTTGTTATGATCCTCTTTCCCATATGTCTCCCCTGTTATGTAACCCCGTACTGCGATTTCCTGCTTGCAGGTACTGCGGGAAAACAGCTCAAGCAGCTTGATCTGTCCGCGCATGTTGTTTTATTTAGAAATTTTTCAGCGCGGCCTTCAGCACTTCCTCCACTGTCGCGTCTTCCAGCCGCACCTTCTTCACGGCCTTTAAGCTCTCCGTACTTCCATAGCCAAGCGCCACCAGCGCCTGGACCGCCTCGGACTGTACCGACGTCGCCCCAGAATCCGCTGCTGCCGCGGGAATCCCTTCCTCTGCCGGATGCAGCATATCGTCCAGATCCAACTTATCCTTCAATTCAATGATCAGCTTCTCCGCCGTCTTTTTCCCGATTCCCGGAGTTGCGGAGATTGCCTTCACATCTCCCGCCAGAACCGCAAACCGCAGATCATCCGCAGAGAGCTGGGACAGGATTCCCAATCCCCCCTTGGGCCCGATGCCGCTGACTCCGATCAGCAGTTTGAAGATTGCCAGATCATCCCTGGTCAAAAAGCCGAAAAGCTGCATGGCATCCTCACGGACATTCAGATAGGTATGGAGCTTGACCTCGCTTCCCATCTGGGGCAGAAGTCCCATAGAACGCTCCGGCATAAAAACTCCATAACCCACGCCATGGACATCTACGATCACCTTATCCCTCTCCATCGCTGCCAGATTTCCTCTGATATATGATATCATCCCTGTACTTCTCCTTTTGTATCTCTAAATCATGACTCGAACCGGAAGTTTCCAAGCCGCTTTAATACCTGCTCTGCCACGGTACCGATCAGCAGCCCCGTCACCACCCCCGCGATCAGAAGTACCGGAAAGTAATACCCGACCCGGTAAGTCTCCACGGCTGCCATCGCTACAAGGAGCTGACCCATATTGTGGAATACGCCGCCCGCCGCGCTGACTCCCATCACACTGAACCTCCCGGTTCCTTTCAGAACAGCCATCACAAAAAGGCTCAGGATCCCGCCTGCCAGACTGTACACGATGCTGAACAGGTTTCCGAACAGAAAACCGGACAGGATGACCCGTACTACAGAAAGAAGCAAGGCTTCCCTTGCATTCCTTTTATATAGAAGGATCACAGTCAGCAGATTGGCGAGTCCCAGCTTGATCCCGGGAATCCCGAACCGGATTGGGATCAGACTTTCCAAATAGCTGAAAATAAGGGCCAATGCCGTAAATACACCGAAATATGCCGCTCTGTTTTTCAAATGGATTCCTCCTGCGTTCACTGTGCCAAATTCTATTCTGCCCCGGTCAGGTCACCGCGTCCACTTCCCGTTCCTCACCGCCCACAATGGAAATCACCACTTTATTGGGCAGGCAGATGATGCTCTCCCCCTCCCGTGAGATTGCCTTCTGGTTCACACACAGCTTGTCCGGGCAGTCCGCCCATACCATGTCCGCCTTCCCGTCCTCAATCACCAGACGGTTTCCATCCCCAATCTCAACCGTACGGTCTTCAGAAATAGGCCAGGAGCCAAATACTTCCCCATCTATCGTAACCTCTGCCATGCCATCCTTCTGCTGCGGACGTGAAAAATGGATTCCAAGAAAAATGGCTGACACCGCCAGCACCACTGTGATCAATATCCAGTCATTTCTCTTCATAACGCCTCCTGTTGCTCTGTCATTTGCTCTGAACATCATACCATATCCCTTTCCAGATTGCAACACCTTTCGAATATCTGTTCGCCCAAAAATAAAATATCAAACCGGCGTGAGAATAAAATGATTGTATTTCTTCTTTTCCCCGGATATAATGTAATTGTTGCTTTGCAAAAAATTCCACCTGTAAGGAAAATATCTATGAAAAAAGTGAGTTTTTTTTCTCTCATCATTTTGCTTCTTCTGCCGCTTGCCTCCTGCTCTTCTCCGCGTAAGGATGAGAAGTTGAGTGTCACAGGCATTTATTTTGATACGGTGATCCAGATTGACGCATGGGGTGTCAGCACTTCTGTTTTGGATGAATGTAAGAAAATCTGTGAAAATTATGAGTCTCTTTTCAGTAATAAGGTCAAGACCAGCGAAGTCTCCCGGATCAACGCCTCCGCCGGAACCCCTGTTAAGGTATCACAGGAAACGGTCGATCTGATCTCTCTGGGACTGAGATACTGTGAGCTTTCCAGCGGGAAATTTGACATCACCATCTCGCCGCTGAGTGATCTTTGGAATTTTACGAATCATACGGAGCATACGGTTCCTGATGCCGAGGCAATCGAAGAAGCCCGCTCCCATGTAGATTACAGAAAGGTTCTGGTGGATAAAAAGGCCTGTACGGTCACTCTGCTGGATCCTCAGGCTAAAATAGACCTAGGCGGTATTGCCAAGGGATACATTGCCGACCGTCTGAAAGAGTATCTGAAAAAAGAGGGGGTAGAGCATGCCCTGATCAATCTGGGCGGAAATGTGCTCACCCTTGGGGCATCCTTTGACGGCAGCCCCTTCCGCATCGGCATCCAGAAGCCCTTTGATGAACAGAATGCGCCCATTGATATTTTAGAGATTCAGGACCGCTCCGTAGTTTCCTCCGGGGTTTATCAGCGGTACTTTAAAAAGGACGGCAGGCTGTACCACCACATCCTGAACCCGGAGACAGGCTATCCTTATGCCAATCAATTGCTACAGGCAACGGTCATCACCGACTCTTCCGCAGACGGGGATGCCTTAAGCACCTGCTGTTTCGCCCTGGGACTGGAGGAAGGCAGCGCACTGATTGAAAGCCTGAAGAATGTACAGGCCATCTTTGTGACCGAAGACTACCGCTTACACTATGTGGGATATTAAAAGCTGTATGCGGCAGTCTGATTCATCTATTTCTATCCCAGCGCCACATCCAGCGCCATCATGACCGTAAAGCCTGCCGCAAACAGAACCGTTCCGAGATTGGAGTGGCTGCCTTCGGACATTTCCGGGATCAGTTCCTCCACAACCACATAGACCATGGCGCCTGCCGCAAAGCTTAAAAGGTACGGTAGGAGCGGAATAATGAATCCCGCCATGAGAATCGTCAGGACTGCGCCAATCGGTTCCACCGCGCCGGAAAACGCGCCGTAACGGAACGCTTTTCCTTTGCTGACTCCTTCCGCCCGCAGGGGCATGGAGATGATTGCGCCTTCCGGAAAGTTCTGTATCGCGATCCCCAGGGAAAGCGCCAGCGCCCCCATGGCCGTGATCCCGGCCTCCCCGGACAGCCAGCCGGCGTAGACCGCTCCCACCGCCATACCTTCCGGCAGATTGTGGAGCGTCACCGCAAGCACCAGCATTGTGGTTTTCTGCAGGCTGCATTTCGGCCCCTCCGCTTTGCTGCTGTTCATGTGCAGATGGGGAATGGTCCGGTCCAGAAGCAGCAGGAAAAAGATTCCTAGCCAGAAGCCGATCACCGCAGGCAGAAAAGCCCACTGCCTCATGTGCGCCGCCTGCTCCATAGCCGGAACCAGCAGGCTCCATATGGAAGCCGCCACCATCACCCCCGCCGCAAATCCGGTCAGCGCCCTCTGCACCAGAGGATTCAGCCGATCCCTCATAAACAGCACGCAGGCGGACCCAAGCACTGTCCCAAGGAACGGTATCATAAGACCCAAAAGTGCCTTAGTCTGCATCGCATTCCCCACTGAAATCCCACCCATAAAAAGTCCTCCAATCATTACATTTTGTGTTAGTATTCGCTAACCACCTTTCAAATATACTACTTTTGCTGCCTTTTTGTCAATACTATTCCCTATACATCCCATTGAGTATCAGCGTCACGATCCCGCAGAGCATCCCGCCGATCGGATAGACAATCCAGCATTTCTCCCACATCTCGTACCCCAGCCCGGCGATGAAGAAAAGAATCGTAGCCATGATCATGATGCATCCGCACCAGACGGCAACCAACTGATCCTTACGGCTCTTAACCGATGAGTTCTCTTTGTTGTATTCTTCCACATTGTATTTTGACTTCTGCATCCCCGCATATACAATGGTACAGATTCCGACTGTAAAAAAGAACATGGGTACACTGTCATAAATCTCTTTCGTACATCCTGCCGGAACCGGAAATCCTTCTGACATGGCCGCTGCCAGGGCTCCTGCAAAGAGAATCCCGATTCCGGCAATGATCCGCACCCGGAATCTGTTTTCCGCAAGTTCCAGCTCTTCCTCCTTGTAAAAAGGGTTGATATGCGGATGCTTTTTTGCAAACCTGCTGTGCTGCATTCCGCCCTCTATGATGATCAGTATCCCTGTCATGGCAACGAATAAGAATATCGTGTTCACAAAATAATCCGGCTTTTGAAATGCTTCTCCCAGGATCTGCAGAATCAGGCCGAACAGGATCACTCCGATTCCGGCCACAATCTTTACGGAAAACTGGTTCATATGCCGGTCATATCCCATTGTATCCTCCTGCAGACTTTCCTGCACGTTCCCCCGCAGCAAAACATCCATCGTGCAGCCAAACATATCACAGAGCTGGAGCAGCTTCTCCATCTCCGGATAAGAGTTCTCCGATTCCCACTTTGAGATTGTCTGCCTGGATACACTCATCTGCTCTGCAAGCTGTTCCTGTGTAATGTCATTTCTCTTTCTATAAAACTGTAGATTTTCTCCAAAACTCATTGCATTTCCTTCCTTTCCTGAATCCACATTCTCGCTTTCGCAGTATTTTTATTTTACAGCAGTCCGGACTGTCTGTCCGCATTATAGGGAAAATTCCATGTAAATACAAGCAGATTGCTGTTGCTTTTGAAGAAAATCATGTAAACTTGCGGTTGCATCATACAAAATCTAAGGAAATGTCTAAGAAATCGTCTGAATATATTCAGGAAGGCTTTTCGTTTGCCAAACGTGAAACTAAAATCGGAGGAGTCAGAAAACATTTTCTGACTCCTCCTGTAAATGTCTCAATATTTATGATACCGGTATCTTCCGCGGCGTAATGATCTTCCGCGGACACTTATCCGCGCAGACGCCGCAATTGGTACATTTTTCCGCATCAATATGTGCCAGGAAATTGGTCACCTTGATGGCGCCCGCCTCGCAGTTGCGCTCACACAGCTTACAGCCGATACAGCCCACAAGACATACATCCATCAGAGACTTTCCTTTGTCATTCGAATTACACTGTACAAACGTCTTCTGGTCATAAGGAACCAGCTCGATCAGCTTCTTCGGGCAGGCCGCGATACATTTTCCGCAGGCCTTGCACTTTTCCTTATCCACCACCGCAATCCCTTCCACGATGTGGATTGCGTCAAAGGGACACGCCTTCACGCAGGAGCCGTAGCCAAGGCACCCATAATCGCAGCCCTTCGGCCCGGTATCCTGCATCATGCTGGCCATGGTACAGTCCTGGATGCCATAATATGCATACTCATCCTGCGCCTTTTCACAGGTTCCACCACATTTTACAAATGCGGTTTGGCGCGCCTGGTCTCCGGCCGCCTGACCCATGATGTCGCCGATCTGTGCCGCCACCGGGGCGCCGCCCACCGGACAGGCGCCGACTTCTGCTTCACCTTTGACAATGGCCGCAGCCAGTCCGGAACATCCCGCGTATCCGCAGCCGCCGCAGTTATTTCCCGGAAGGACGCCAAGGATGGCTTCCTCACGTTCATCCACTTCAACGGCAAATGCTTTGCCGGAGATTCCAAGGAAGACGCCGATCAACAATCCGGTCCCGCCGACGATCACGGCGGCCAGTAAAATTCCTGTCATGCTCATGCTTTTTCTTCCCTCCTTAAATCAATCCGGAAAATCCGAAGAACGCGATCGCCATCAGGCCGGAGGTTACCAGCACAATGGGAGTTCCCTGGAATGATTCCGTAATGTCATTGTATTCGATCTTCTCCCGGATCCCTGCCATCAGTACAATGGCTACCGTAAATCCGACTGCTGTGCCGATCCCGTAGATCAGACCTTCCAGAATGCTGTAAGACTTCTGCACATTGGTCAGAGCAACCCCCAGCACCGCACAGTTGGTCGTGATCAGCGGAAGGTATACGCCCAGCGCATTATAAAGAGGAGGCATTGCCTTCTTTAAGAACATCTCCACAAACTGCACTAGCGCCGCAATGACCAGGATAAATACGATGGTCTGCAGATATTCCACATGCGCCGGAACCAGGATGCCTTTATAGACGATACTTGTCACGAGGGAAGCAATGGTAATAACGAAAATTACCGCTCCACCCATACCGCCTGCAGTCTTTACATTTTTGGAAACGCCGAGGAACGGACAGATTCCCAGAAACTGGCTGAGTACGACATTATTTACAAATGCGGAGCCAACCGCGATCAATAATAATTCTTTCATCTTCTATCCCCTCCTACTCTGTTTTTCCCGCTTCTGCCCCAGAGGTGCCTGCTCCGCAGACTGCTTTCTTGCCGCAGGACGCACAGTCCGTACCGCATCCGATGAGTTCCGCCCTGGGATCGCCTTTTGCCTCTGCGCGCTTCTTCGCCTTGTTCTGCAGGGCGGTCAGTCCTGCCAGTACGAAAAAGGCTCCCGGCGCCAGGATAAAGATCGTGATCGGTTCATAAGAGGAAGGCAGAACCTGCATATTGAATGCCTTGCCGGAGCCCAGCAATTCCCGCACAATACCGATAGCGGTCAGACCTACCGTAAAGCCAAGCCCCATTCCGAGACCGTCAAAAATGGACGGGAGCACCGGATTCTTGGAAGCATAGCTTTCAGCTCTTCCCAGGATGATACAGTTTACTACGATCAGCGGGATATAGAGTCCCAGCGACGCATACAGGCTGGGGACAAATCCCTGCAGCAGAAATTGTACAATAGTCACGAAGGACGCGACTACAACGATAAACGCCGGGATACGCACCGAATCCGGTATGATCTTCCGCAGCATGGAAATCAGCATGTTGGACAGTACCAGAACGACTGTGGTGGAAAGTCCCATCCCGATTCCGTTGATTGCCGACGTAGTGACCGCCAGCGTAGGACACATCCCAAGCATCAGCACGAAGGTAGGATTTTCTTTGATCAGGCCATTGTACAGCCTCTCCGTATACTTATTCATTGAGCACTACCTCCTAACACATTCTGAAAATAAACCAGCGCAGAGTCCACGGCATTGGTCACGGCATTGGTCGTGATGGTAGCGCCGCTGAGCGCGTCGATCTTATCATCCCCGTCCTCTCCGCTTTTTGTATAGGAAAACTTCTCCACCTGCTTATCCTTGAACTGGTTTTTAAACTCGTCTTCATCCGCCTTCATTCCCAGGCCGGCTGTCTCGCTGATCTCCAGCATCTCGATTCCCTTTACCGTGCCGTCGGAAAGGATCCCTACGGAAATCTTGATATCTCCGCCATAGCCTTCGTGGGAGGTGACTGTGATCACATATCCCATCACTTCTCCGGAAGCATCCTTAGCTTCCGCCACTTCTGTAATATCATCTCCGGAGTAGCCTGCTTCCAGCAGCGCATCCGCCGCCTTGGCCGGGTCCAACGTCTCATCCACCGTAAACTCCGCCGCGTCTGCAAGGACCGTCTTATAAGCCTCCTGCTTCGCATTTTCCTGGGCCTGCGCAATCGGAGCCTTGGTGATCTCATAGACCAGCCCGAGAAGACAGCCCGCTACAATCGTAATGGCCGACAGGATCAGGGTATTCTTTACTATTTTATTCATTATTTTTCTCCTCCTTTACCAAATGGTTTTGGAAGAGTAACCTTCTCGATCAACGGAACCAAAAGGTTACTGATGATGATCGCATAGGATACGCCCTCCGCGGAACCGCCGAACAGACGGAACAGTCCGGTCAGCACTCCCAGGCAGATTCCATATACGATCTGTCCTCCCTTGGTGATGGGGGAGGTCACATAATCGGTGGCCATGAACCAGGCTCCCAGCATCAGGCCTCCTCCGCAGAGATGCGCGGTAATATACTGGGGATCAAATCCATGCCCGCCGAACAGCGTGATGAAAACCGCAAAGGTCACAATATATGTACCCGGGATCCGAAGATCAATGATTCCCATCAGGAGCAGGAACATGGCTCCCAGCATGATCGCCAGCACGGAGGTCTCTCCGATGGTTCCCCGAATGTTCCCCACCAGCATGTTCATGGAGTTGACCGCTTCCCCTGCCTTTAATTCCGCCAGCGGAGTCGGCCCGGTCACACCGTCATATACAAAATAGGTCATCCGGCCGGTAAAGGAGATCAGAAGGAAACACCTTGCACCCAGCGCCGGGTTCATGAAGTTCTGTCCCAATCCGCCGAACAGCTGCTTCACTACCAAAATCGCGAACACGGAGCCCAGTGCCCCCATCCAGAGCGGCAGTGTGGGCGGCAGATTTAATGCCAGGAGCAGACCTGTGACTACGGCACTAAAATCCTTGATCGTGATCGGTTTTTTCATCAGTTTCTCGTAAATGTATTCTGTCAGCACTGCCGCGCCTGTGGTAACCACCACAAGCAGCCATGCATTCTCATGCCGGAAATTATAGATTCCGAAGAAAGTAGCAGGCAACAGTGCGATCACTACCATCAGCATGATATTGCTGGTTGTCACCTTATCCCGGATATGGGGGGAGGATGATACGTTTAATTTTCCATTCACTGTTCTTTCACCTCTCTATTTCTTCTTTTTATTTGCCAAAGCAATTTTTCTCATGGAACCGATGGACTGCTTCAGCGGGCGCTTTGCGGGACAGACATAGCTGCAGGAGCCGCACTCCACACACTCCAGCCCATTCTGTGCCGTAAAGGTTTCCTCATCGTGACGCTCCGCATAGTCCGCAAGCCTGGACGGAATGATCCGGCTGGGGCAGACCTCCACGCAGCGGCCGCAGTTGATGCAGGGAGTGGACATGGCCTTAGCCACAATGTCCTCCTGGAATGCCAGAATGGCGGAAGAAGTCTTTGTCACCGGCGCATCCAGCGTGATCATGGCAAATCCCATCATGGGGCCGCCGGAGATCAGCTTTTCCGGTTCCCTTTTGAATCCACCTGCCGCCTCGATCAGCTCCCGGTGGTTGGTTCCCAGGAGAACCTTGAAGTTCCCCGGCTTCTCCACCGCGTCTCCGCTGACGGTCACGATCCGCTCGGTCAGCGGCCTGCCGTTGATCACCGCGTTGTGAATACCGATCAGTGTCTCCACATTATCCACGATGCAGCCTGCGTCTGCCGGAAGCATAGTGGAATTGATGGCACGCTTTGTCAGCGCATAGATCAGCTGGCGTTCTGCGCCCTGGGGGTACTTGGTCTGCAGCGCGCAGACCTTCATGCGGGGTTCGTCCTTGATGGCTTCCTGCAGCTTTTCGATGCAGTCCTTCTTGTTGTCCTCCACGCCGAAGATTCCCTGGGCATGCTCGAACATGGACAGGATGACCCGCATCCCGCTGACCAGCTCCTCGGTGTTCTCCAGCATCCTTCTGTAGTCGGCTGTGATGTATGGCTCACACTCCGCGCAGTTGGCAATGATATATTCAATTTTGTCCGGCTCCTTCGGAGAGAGCTTCACACGGGTCGGAAAGCCTGCGCCTCCCATACCGACGATGCCTGCATCCCCGATCCGGGTCAGGATCTCATCACGCGTCATCTCAGAGAGCGGCTTCATCGGAGCGGCTTCTGCTTCCTTGTACTCTCCGTCATTCTCAATGACGATACAGTCCACATTGCTGCCCGTCGGATTGAAATGCTTCTCCAACGCTTTCACCGTCCCGGACACGGACGCATACACAGGCGCGGATACAAAGCCGCCCGCATCTGCGATCTTCTGGCCTTTTAACACATGGTCGCCCTTTTTCACAGCTGCGATGGCCGGAGCGCCGATGTGCTGGGAAAGTGGATATACCAGATCACCCTGCGGCAGCACTTCCGTAATCGGCTGGTCTTTTGCCAGGCTCTTGCCGTCATTGGGATGGATCCCACCTTTAAAAGTTAAAAGTCCCATTCTTTTACCCTTCCTTTCTTTGATCCGCTGCTATTCTAATTCTTATGAGCCTGAGAATAGCAGCTCTTTTTCACATGATATTATTCTACAGTACTTTGTATACAAAATCCAGTAAATTTCGTGATTTTATTGTATCTTTCCGCGAACATCTTGTCGCTCTTTTAACATAAAAAGAGCGGAAACGCTTTTTGTCTCCGCTCAGTTTTGTTTTTCCAATCATTCACTGAATCATGCCGTAGTCCTTATTCCGCGTCTGCCATTTCAGACATCTCAATGGCCTTCATACTCAGGCTGATCTTCTTCTCCGCCTCGTTGAGATCCACGATCTTCGCCTGAATCTCCTGTCCGATGGAAAGAACATCCGACGGCTTATCCACATGCGCTCTGGAAATCTGAGATACATGAAGCAGTGCGTCTACTCCGGGCGCAAG
The DNA here is from genome assembly GCF_056796775.1 of Schaedlerella sp. NCBI lineage: Bacteria > Bacillati > Bacillota > Clostridia > Lachnospirales > Lachnospiraceae > Schaedlerella > Schaedlerella sp. The sequence continues at coordinate 77,077 of NZ_JBQIKP010000005.1, read as the reverse complement.
CTCTACGAAGGCGCCAAAATCTGTCATACGCGCCACTCTTCCGGTGATCACGGAACCAACCGCAAAATCCTCGGAAGCATGTGCCCACGGATTGGTCTCCGGGAACTTCAGGCTGAGTGCCACCTTTGTATCGTTGATATCCTTAACAAGAACCTTCAGGTTGTCGCCGACCTTGAAGACCTTCTTCGGATTCTCGACTCTTCCCCAGGACATCTCGGAAATATGGAGCAGGCCGTCAACGCCGCCCAGGTCCACAAACGCACCGAAGTCCGTTACATTCTTCACTACACCCTCGATCGTATCTCCAACCTGCAGACGCGCGAACAGCTCTCTCTGCTTCTCTGCACGCTCCGCAACCAGAAGCTGCCTTCTGTCACCGATGACACGGTTTCTTCTCGGATTGAATTCACTGATCACGAACTCAATCTCTTTTCCGTCGTATTTGCTCAGGTCTTTCTCATAAGAATCTGAAACCAGGCTTGCAGGAATGAAGACACGCACACCCTCTACCTCCGCGCATAATCCGCCGCCAAGGATCTGAGTCACCGTTGCCTTCAGCACCTCTTTATTCTCAAAGGCTTCCTTCAGCCTTTCATTACTCTTTTCAGCCGCCAGTCTCTTATAAGTCAGCAACACCTGTCCTTCTCCGTCATTCACCTTCAGCACCTTCACTGTCATGGCGTCCCCTACGGAAACCACCGTTGTCAGGTCAAGAGAAGAATCATTGGAATATTCATTCTTTGTAATAATACCGTCTGCTTTATATCCAATGTTAAGAATGATCTCATCGGGTTTTACATCGATTACTGTCCCTTCTACAACTTCTCCATTGTGAATTGTCTTGAATGACTCGTCTAACATCTGTTCAAATGATAATTCTGACATTACTTGAACCTCCTCAATTATTTTGTTGGGCGTGGACGCCCCCGCTGTAATACCTACTGTTTCCACTGACCCTAATTGATTCAAATTCAAATCGTCAAGTGTCTGTATGTAGTACGTATCCTTACATGCTTTCGCACATATTTCAAATAACTTCTGGGTGTTAGAACTGTGCTTGTCTCCAATCACAATCATTGCATCCACCTCTTCCGCAATACGCAGGGCCTCCATCTGACGTTCCTTTGTTGCATTGCAGATTGTATTTAAAACAATTATATCATAACTCTTTTCGGAAATAATTTCAACTAAATCTTGAAATTTATTGTAATTAAATGTCGTTTGGGCCACGACACAGGCTTTTTTTTCATGATTTTTGGAATTATTTCCCTGTTTTGAGAAGAAATGCTCGATTATTTTGGAATTTTCTTCTATCTCTTCCGCATTTTGGATGATCACCGCGTTCTCCCCGGCCCATCCTCTTATCCCCTTCACCTCCGGATGATTCGGATCACCGATGATGATCACAAAATTTCCCTTTTCACTTTCCTCCCGGACGATGTTGTGGATCTTTTTCACATAGGGGCAGGTTGCGTCTACGATGGAAATGTTTTTAGCCTCCAGCTTGTCGTAAATCCGTTTTTCTACTCCATGGGAGCGGATGATGACCGTGCCCCCGGCGAGGGCATCCAGCTCTTCCTCTGTCCGAAGGACTGCAGCCCCCCGCGCCTGGATATCCTTGATCACTTCCTCATTGTGGATGATAGGGCCGAAGGTATAGATCCGTTCGCCGCCGCAGTGCTCCAGCTCCCGGTATACCGTATCAACGGCACGCCTCACGCCGAAGCAGAAGCCGGCGGTTTTTGCTAATTTGACTTTCATGAATATCGGTTCCTTATATCTAAATTTTTTCCGACTATGCGGTTACTATATGAACCGGCGCAGCCGAATTTACCTGCATAATCTGACAATCGTCTCTACCACCTCCGGGATAGTCATATCCGAACTGTCCACCAGAACGGCATCCTCCGCCTGACGCAGCGGCGCGGTCTCCCGGTTCATGTCCCGCTCATCCCGTTCCCGGATATCCTTTGCGATCTCATCGTAATCGCAGGTCAGCCCTTTTTCGGTCAATTCATCGAATCTGCGCTTCGCCCGGGTTTCCACGCTGGCGGTCAGGTAAACCTTCACATCCGCATCCGGCAGGATGTTCGTTCCGATATCCCTGCCATCCATGATCACGTCTCTTTCTCTTGCCAGAGAACGCTGCAGCTCCAGAAGCCGCTCCCGCACCTCCGGAATAAGTGAGGTCATGGATGCCATGTTGCCCACTTCCTCGGTCCGCAGTCTGGAAGAAATGTTTTCTCCGTTCAGATAGACCTGCTGTACCCCTTCCTCATAGCGGATGCTGACCTCCGCTTCCCGGGCTGCCGCAATGATCCCTGCCGTATCCTCCGCGGCGATCCCCTTTTCCAGAAAGTGAACCGCCAGCGCACGGTACATGGCTCCGGTATCCACATAGATATATCCCTTCTCCTTCGCCACCAGCTTTGCGATGGTGCTCTTGCCCGCACCTGCCGGGCCGTCAATGGCTACATTATATCCCATCCTTGCTTCCTCCTATTCACTAAAAATAGCATTCCCCGCCGCGTATCCTGTGGACCAGGCGATCTGCAGATTGAAGCCTCCGGTCAGCGCGTCCAGGTCCAATACTTCCCCGGCAAAATAGAGATGTTTTACATGCCGGGATTCCATGGTGCCGGGGTCCACATCCTTCACACTGACTCCGCCCCGGGTGATAATGGCCTCCGAAAATCCACGAAGCCCGGTCAGAGTCATCCGAAAATTCTTGATCAGTTCCACAAATCGACGCCGCTCCTCTTTGGAGATCTCATGGACTTTTTTCTCAGGTGGGATGTTGCCAAGCTCGATCATGACCGGCTTCAGCTTTGCGGGAAACAGCTTGTCTACCGCGTTTTTAAACTGCTTATTCTTCTGTTCCTCAAAATCCCGCAATACCCGCTGGTCCAACTGCTCTGCCGTCAATGCGGGCTTTAAGTCAATTTTCAAGATTAGTTCTTTTTTTACAGGCCTCCTGGATGCCGTCTTTTCCTCCAGCATTTCTCCAAGCGCCTTCCCTGCCCCAAGCTTTCTTCCCACCACACTGCTGGCGCTTAAGATCACCGGGCCGCTGACCCCATAATGAGTGAACAGCATTTCCCCGAATTCCTCATACAGCTTCTTTTTCCCGTCGTAAACTGCCGCTGTGACATTGCGCAGGGAAAGTCCCTGGAGCTCTTTTGCGTACCATTCCTTCACCTCCATAGGCACCAAGGACGGCGCAAGCTCCGTCACTTTATGGCCTGAGCTTTCCGCAAACCGGTACCCGTCCCCCGTGCTTCCGGTAGACGGATAGGAAAGCCCTCCGGTTGCAATGATGCAGGCATCCCCTGTCTCTTTTTTTCCATTCTGAAAGAGGAGTCCCGAAAATGCGGCGCCGTCTGTCAGCACCTCCTTCACTTCACTGTGCAGATGCACCCGCACGTTCCGCCTCTCCATCTCCTTTTCCAGCATGCGGATCACATCGGAAGAATGGTCTGACAAAGGAAATACGCGATTCCCCCGCTCTGTTTTCGTGCGCAGTCCAATGCTCTCGAAAAACTCGATGGCCTGCTCATTGGTAAATCCATAAAACGCGCTGTATAAAAACTTGGGATTGCTGACCACAGAAGCAAACAGCGTATCCAGGTCGCAGGCATTGGTCAGATTGCACCGCCCCTTGCCTGTGATAAACAGCTTCTTGCCAAGCTTCTCATTCTTTTCATATACATGGACTTCATGTCCGTTCCCGGCGGCAGTCAGTGCCGCCATCATTCCGGCAGCCCCGCCGCCTGTCACCAAAACTTTACTCATGATATTCACATCAGACTGCCTTTGTATATTCTTTCAGCCAGTTTCTCTCCTCTTCCTCCAGATGCGGCCCGATCTTCTCGTATACCTTCTGATGGTAGTCATTGAGCAGCTTCTTCTCCTGCTCTGTCATCAACTCCAAAGCTATGGCATCCAAATCAATGGGCACATAGGTCAGGATCTCAAAATGCAGGAACTGTCCGTACTCATTCTTCTCCCCTTCGGCCACCATCAGCTCATTCTCAATACGGATCCCATGAGAACCTTCTATATAAATCCCCGGTTCATCCGTGATCACCATACGGACCTCCAACGCCGGATATTTGGATTTTCCGGGCACCCGTTTCCAGTGGAAATTCACGGGCGGCTCATGGATATTCCCCAGGTATCCAACCCCATGGCCGGTCCCGTGATTATAATTCAGCCCCTGTCTCCAAAACGGCTCTCTTGCCGCATAGTCCAGGGTCAATCCCGAGCAGCCATACAAGAACCTGGCATTCGCCAGATGCAGCATACCGCAGACTACCGTGGTAAAATGCCGCCGCATTTCCTCGGTGATCTCTCCCAGCGCCACCGTTCTAGTAATATCCGTGGAGCCTTCCCAGTAGTGTCCGCCGGTATCCGTCAGAAAAAGTCCCTCGGTCTTCAATTCCACATCCGTTTCCGGCGTGGAGGAATAATGGGCGCATGCCGCATGCTCCTTATACGCGCTGATCGGCCCGAAGCTGGGTCCCATATAATGCTCCTGCATCCCTCGAAATTCCTCCAGCTTTGCGGAAGCCGTCATCTCTGTGACGCGTTCCTTCCCGATATTCTTTTTCAGCCAATACATGAACTTCGTATGGGCAATCCCGTCTTTGATGTGGGCATTTCTGATATTCTCCGCTTCCGTCTGATTCTTGACTGCCTTCATCAGCACGATTGGATTCTCCGCCTGGATCTTTTTGACCTCCCCGGAAATATTGCTGAACAGGGCATAATTCATCTGCTCCGGATCCAGCATCACCTTCTGTTCCTTGGTAAATGCTTTCATACGGCCGTAAATCCCGTCATACGGATACAAGGTCACATGGTTTTCCCGAAAATGTGCTTTCATTTCATCGGAAAACTTCCGCTCATCCGCATACAGCTCTACCCCGTCCTTTCCGACTACCGCATAGGAAAGAAGCAGCGGAAAATACTCCACATCATTTCCACGGATATTCAAGAGCCATCCGATGTCGTCCAGGCTGGTGATCACCAGCACATCTGCCTTCTGTTCTTCCATGGCCTCCCGCACCCGCGCCAGCTTATGCTCCACCGATTCCCCGGCATATCGGATGTCCAGCAGAAAGGCCGGTTTTTCAGAAAGCGCCGGGCGTTCCTCCCAGATCTCATCCATCAGATCCAGATCATACCGGACACTGCCGCCCTTGTCTGCCGCGATCTTCGCATATTCCTGTCCCTTCGCGACGCCTACTGTGCGGCCGTCAAATCCGATCACTCCGGATTCCGGCAGCTCCTGCTTTAAAAACGTCTCCATGGTCGGCACATCCGGCTCCCCCATCCTCTGCAGGATAATCCCGCTTCCCTGAAGCTCCCGCGCCGCCTGGATAAAATATCTTCCGTCCGTCCACAGATATGCCTGGTCCTGAAGGACCACTGCCGTTCCTGCGGACCCGGTAAAGCCTGTCAGATATTTCCTTGCCTTAAAATGCTCCCCGACGTATTCACTCTGATGATAATCCGCCGTGGGAACGATATAGATCTGTATGTCCTGCTTCTTCATCAGTTCCTGAAGTTTCTCAATTCTTTCCCGAACTGTCATTTTCCTGCTCCTTTATTTCTCTAATAAAAAGCCGAAGCCGCTTTTCGTGTGGAGGAAACCGGCCCCGGCTTTTTTCACTATTTGTAATGGATCACCTGTCTTTATACCGGATAAGCCCCGTTCTCCGTGTCCGCTACCTTTGCATCCACCTTCGTCTGCTGAGCTTCCCTGTACTTAAAGAAATCCACTGCCACCTGTGGGAAAAGCGCGTAGCTGAGCACGTCCTCATCCTGCTGAATCCACTGCGCGCATTCCTTGCGGAGCGTATCCAGCTCGTCCGGGATCAGGTCTGCCGGACGGCAGGTGATGATCTCGGCGTCCTCTCCCACAACCTTCTTCTGGATCTCCGCATTGAACGGTTTTACGGTTGCGCCGTATTTACCGGTCAGCACGTCCTTGGTCTCCTTGGTAGCCATCTTATAGCGCTCGCCCATCAGTACGTTGAATACGGCCTGAGTTCCCACGATCTGGGAAGAAGGAGTAACCAACGGCGGCTCCCCAAGGTCTGCCCTTACACGCGGCACTTCTTCCAGCACGTCGTAGAACTTGTCTTCCGCACCCTGTTCTTTCAGCTGGCTTGTCAGGTTGGATAGCATACCGCCCGGTACCTGATACAGCAGTGTCTTGATATTGACACCCATGTTCTTCGGGTTCAGCAGGCCGCTTGCGAGAGCTTCATCCCGGATCGGACGGAAATAGTCCGCAATCTCAGCCAGAAGGTTCTGATCCAGCCCTGTATCGTAAGGCGTCCCCTTGAAGGTCTCCACCATAACCTCTGTGGCCGGCTGGGAGGTTCCCAGTGCGAAGGGCGACATTGCGGTATCGATGATGTCCGCCCCTGCCTCGATGGATTTCAGGTAGGTCATGGAACCTACACCGGAAGTATAGTGAGTATGCATCTCGATGGGAATCTCCACCGCTTCCTTCAGAGCGGTTACAAGCTCCGTTGCCTGATACGGGCAGAGAAGGCCCGCCATATCCTTGACACAGATGGAGTTTGCACCCATATCCTGGATTCTCTTTGCCAGATCCATCCAGTATTCCAGCGTATACGCGTCGCCCAGTGTGTAGGACATGGCAACCTGCGCATGCGCCTTTTCCTTGTTGGCTGCCGTTACGGCTGTCTGCAGGTTGCGGATATCGTTCATACAGTCAAAGATCCGGATGATGTCGATGCCGTTTGACACGGATTTCTGTACGAAATACTCTACCACGTCGTCCGCATAGGGGCGGTATCCCAGGATGTTCTGCCCGCGGAAGAGCATCTGCAGCTTTGTATTCTTAAATCCGTCGCGGAACTTCCGAAGCCGCTCCCACGGATCTTCCTTCAGGAAACGTAAGGATGCGTCAAAGGTCGCGCCTCCCCAGCATTCTACCGCATGGTATCCGACCTTGTCCATCTTCTCCACGATCGGCAGCATCTGCTCTGTCGTCATTCTTGTAGCGATCAGGGACTGATGCGCGTCACGCAGAATAGTCTCTGTAATTTTTACCGGTTTTTTTGCTATTTCTGCCATTCAATTTGTCCTCCATTTTATTTTACACCAAATATCGCCATAAAGGTTCCGGCTGCCACCGCAGTACCGATTACCCCGGCCACATTCGGTCCCATTGCATGCATCAGAAGGAAGTTGGTCGGATCTGCCTCCGCACCCACCTTCTGGGAAACTCTGGCTGCCATCGGAACCGCGGATACGCCGGCGGAACCGATCAGCGGATTCACCTTGCCTCCGGTCACCTTGCACATCAGCTTTCCGAACAGGACTCCGGCTGCCGTTCCGAACGCAAACGCCACCAGTCCGAGGACTACGATCTTAATCGTACTCCAGTTCAAAAATGCCTCCGCGCTTGTAGTCGCGCCTACAGATGTTCCCAGCAGGATGACTACGATATACATCAGCGCATTGGAAGCCGTCTCTGTAAGCTGTCTTACTACGCCGCACTCCCGGAACAGGTTACCCAGCATGAGCATACCAACCAGGGGAGCCGTTGTAGGCAGGATCACACAGACAACGATGGTTACGACGATGGGGAACAGGATCCGCTCCAGCTTGCTGACCGGACGAAGCTGCTCCATCTTGATCTTCCGCTCTTCCTCTGTCGTCAGAAGCTTCATGATCGGAGGCTGAATGATCGGCACCAGGGACATATAGGAATATGCCGCCACGGCGATGGGCCCCATGATCGCGGTCTGCTGCAGCTTTCCTGCCAGGAAGATGGAGGTCGGCCCGTCCGCCCCGCCGATGATGGAGATCGCTGCCGCTGCCTTATCCGAGAATCCCATTGCCATGGCGCCCAGATAAGCCGCAAAGATACCGAACTGTGCTGCCGCTCCTAAAAGGAAGCTCTTCGGATTGGCGATCAGCGGTCCGAAATCGGTCATTGCGCCGACGCCCATGAAGATCAGGGACGGAAGGATAGCCCATTCATCCAACACATAAAAGTAATAGAGGAGTCCGCCCACTCCGTTTGAGGAGTCCTCGGCATGAAGCATGATATCCGGATAGATATTGACAAGCAGCATACCGAAGGCAATCGGAACAAGGAGCAGCGGCTCAAATTCATGCCTGATTGCTAAATATAGGAACACGCAGGCAACCGCGATCATGATCACATTTCCCCAGGTCAGGTTCATGAACGCAGTCTGCTCGATGAGGTGTCCCAACGTATTTGAAATATATTCCATTTGTTAAACCTCCGTATTTACACTAGTTTAATGTAGCCAATACTGCTCCTGCTTCTACGGCATCGCCGACTGCTACATCAATACTAGCAACTGTTCCTGCCTCCGGGGCAACAACCGGGATCTCCATTTTCATGGCTTCGATAATGACAACCGTGTCACCGGCCTGTACGCTCTGTCCGACGCTGGCCTCGATCTTGAATACCTTGCCTGCCGCACCGGCTTTCACCTGGATGCTGCCTGCGCCTGCCGCTGCCTTGGGCGCTGCGGGAGCCGCTTTCGGAGCTTGTGCCGGAGCCGCCGCTGCCGCAGGTCTTGCTGCCGGAGCCGCACCTGCGCCGTTCTCTTCTACCGTTACATCATAAACATTTCCATTTACTGTGATCGTATAATTTTTCATTTTTATTTTCCTCCTTATTTCACCTTACGGATGCATTCCATTTATTGGATTTTCTTCTCTTAATCGAACGTACCACGAATCCGTCGGTGGTCGTTCCCTCCGCCGCTGCGATCGCTGCCGCAATCACGGCGATCAGTTCACTGTCATCGGCCTGTACCTCCGCTGCCGGCTCTGCCGCTGCTGCCGGGGCCGGTGCAGGCGCTGCCGGTGCAGTCTCTTTTTTGCGGAACTTCTCTTCCAATGCCGGAATCTTCTCAAACAGTGAAATAATAAATGAAATGAAAATCAAAACCACGAATACGGTTCCCATTCCCAGAACCGTATTCAGCCCGGCTTTTTTCAGGATCTCGGTTGTCGAATAGTGCGCGTTGACCGTGATGCTCTCCATCTGCCCGCCCTCGTCAAAGGCAAACTGCAGATCGGCATCTCTTTCTTCCCCTTTCAGGGGAGCCGAAAGCACTGCGCCTGTGTTGGTGACCTCCATCGTGAAATCACCGATTTCCAAAAATTCACCGCAGTCCTCCCTGCCGGACTTCCAGGCGTCAATCATAGTCCGGAAGTTTTCTCCCGAGATCGGAAATCCTGTCATCATCAGTGTATAATCCAGGTTGTAATCAGGCATGGACTGATACTGTTCAAACTCCTCTTCTGACATCTTGCTGAAATTATCGATGATCCCCTGGGCATACTGCTGCAGCCTTTCCTGATCATACTCTTTTTCCGCTGACTTGCTTCCGCATCCTGCCAGGCAGAAGATCAGGATAAGGACAAGTCCTGCTATACTTAATTTTTTCTTCACTTCGCCTCACCTCACTAAACCGTACCGTGCTTTTTGTCGGGACGATCCTCTCTTTTTGTGAACAGCATCTCAAATGCGCCGATCACATATTTTCTGGTGTCTGCAGGTTCAATGATCGCATCCACATATCCCCGCCTTGCCGCAGACATGGGGCTGGACTGGAGCTCTTTGTAAGCCGCCGCCTTTTCTTTGAGCACTTCGGCATCCGCATCCGCGTACATGATCTTCGCCGCAAGCGCGGAATCCATCATGCCGATCTGTGTATCCGGCCATGCGTAGACCAGATCCGCTCCGATGGACTTGCTGTTCATCGCCACGTAAGCGCTGCCGTAAGCCTTGCCCACAATCACATTCACCTTCGGCACCGTCGCGTTGGCAAATGCGTAGGTCAGCTTCGCAACGCTCTTTGCCATATCCTTTTCCGCTGCTTTTGTCGCTTCATAACCGGTCACATTGGTCAACGTCAGGACCGGGATGGAAAACGCGTCGCAGAAGTTCAGGAAATCCGCTGCCTTCCTGCAGCCGTCCACCGTCAGCACGGTATCAAAGCTCTCCGCGTTCCCTTCCGCGTCGTAGATCTTGGAGCGGTTTGCAAGGGCGCCGATTGTCATGCCGTTGAGACGGATGAAGCCTGCCGCCATCTCTTTTGCATATTCCTTCTTCACCTCGAAGAACACCTGGCTGTCCGAAATCTGCGCAAGCGCAATACCCGTATCCTCGGATGCATTGGCAATATCCGCACAGACACGGTTCAGGTCATCCATACATTCCTCATAGGAATTATCATCTTCATTATTGGCCGGAATCATACTGATCAGAGTACGGATCTGGCCCAAAATCTCTTCTTCTGTTCCGATTCCGTCCACCAGGCCGGAGGTCTGGCTCTGATATTCGGCACTGGACGTATCGCATTTGGAGATCTCATTTCCCTCCAGGGCATTCGGGGAATTCACAAACAGTCTGCCGTCCTTGCTTTCCATAAATGTGAAATCCGTCAGTCCGGGAACAACCGCAAGCCCGCCGCCGCACATACCGAAGATCGCCGTGATCTGCGGGATCACACCAGATGCCATGGACTGCTTAAAATACAGACTTCCAAATGCCTCCAGTGCGTCGGTAGCTTCCTGAAGACGCAGCCCCGCACAGTCTACCAGACCGATCACCGGCGCCCCCATCTTCATTGCCATATCATAAATATTGGCAATCTTTCTTGCATGCATCTCGCCTACCGCGCCTTTCAAAACGGTCGCGTCCTGGCTGTATACATACACCAGATTACCATCGATCACTCCATAACCGGTGATGACACCGTCGGATGGAGTCTCTTTTGCCTGCAGATTGAAATCGGTATTTCTGGCTGTCACCGCGCCGCCGATCTCAACAAAGCTTCCCTCATCAAGCATCGAGGCAATTCTTCTGCTTGCTGGGTTCCCAGTTGCATTGTAGCTCATATTTTAGCCCTCCATATAAAAAAATATTTAAAAATAAACCAAAATTTATGCCTATTTTAGTATAAACTAAATGTTGGAAAAATACAATGAAAAAAAGTAGAAATTGGCAGAAATACGGAGGTGGCGGAATAGATTATAATTATAACAACGGGGATGCCGTTATGGCATCCCCTATCACACAAAATATTTGTTATGGGCTTTTTTATTACAGCCTGCTTGCTATGGCTTTGATGAAGTCCTCGCTGTTGAGTACGGTTGGGTTCTCTATGGTAGTGATCAATGCCAGGTCTTTGGTCATTTCGCCGGACTCTATGGTGTCGATGGTAGCTTTTTCGAGTTTGCCGGCGAAGTCCATCAGTGCCTGATTGCTGTCAAGCTCGCCGCGTTTGCGGAGAGCGCCGGTCCAGGCGAAGATGGTGGCTACGGAATTGGTGGAGGTTTCTTCTCCTTTTAAGTGTTTATAATAATGACGCTGGACGGTGCCGTGGGCGGCCTCATATTCGTAGTAGCCGTCGGGGGATACGAGGACGGAGGTCATCATGGCCAGGGAACCGAAGGCGGAGGAGATCATGTCGCTCATGACGTCTCCGTCGTAGTTCTTGCAGGCCCAGATGTAGCCGCCTTCGGACTTCATCACGCGGGCTACGGCATCGTCAATCAAGGTGTAGAAGTAGACGATTCCTGCCTCTTTGAATTTGTCTGCGTATTCCGCGTCGTAGATCTCCTGGAAAATATCTTTAAAGGTGTGGTCGTATTTTTTGGAGATCGTGTCTTTGGTCGCGAACCAGAGATCTTGTTTGATGTCCAGAGCGTAGTTGAAGCAGCTTCTGGCGAAACTGGCAATGGACTGGTTCAGGTTGTGCATTCCCTGTGCTACGCCGGGACCTGTGTATTCGTGCACCAGTTCGCGGTGCTCCGTTCCGTCCTGGGCGGTGTAGACCAGTTCCACCTTACCGGCTCCCGGAATCTTCATTTCTGTGTTTTTGTATACGTCTCCGTAAGCATGCCTTGCGATGGTGATAGGCTTCTTCCAGTTCTTGACGCAAGGCTCAATCCCCTTTACCACGATGGGGGCACGGAATACCGTTCCGTCCAGAATGGCACGGATCGTACCGTTGGGGCTCTTCCACATTTCCTTCAAGTCATACTCCTCCATACGCGCCGCATTAGGCGTGATGGTGGCGCATTTTACGGCAACCTTGTATTTTTTCGTGGCATTTGCGGAATCTACGGTTACCTGGTCGTCTGTCGCATTGCGGTGTTCCAGCCCAAGGTCATAGTATTCCGTATTCAGCTCAATGAACGGTTCCAGTAGATGCTCCTTGATCATCTTCCAGAGGATCCGGGTCATCTCATCCCCGTCCATTTCCACGATCGGCGTTGTCATTTTAATTTTTTCCATTGGATAACTCCTCCTCGTTTATTCGTATTTGTGCTGATTCGTTCCGTTTATTCTTCCGTCCCCTGTCTCCGCAGGTTCTGCATCACATGGAGTACATGCTCATTGGCAAGCTGTTCCGCCAGATTGGCATCGTTGTCCCGGATAGCCCGAAGGATCTGCTTATGCTCCCGGATCGACTTCCTGGCACGCTCCTCCGAGACCATGGAGGAACGCCTCGCCATCAGGGAATACCTGTGAAAATCCATCAGCACATGGCTTAACATACGGCTCTGGGAGGCTTCATACAATACCCTGTGAAATCTGCCGTCCAACTCCGTCACCTGATCCCCACTGCTGCCGTACCTCCTGGAATGAAATTCCGAGAGAAAGATGATCTCCTCCAGCTCTTCCAGCTGCGCCTCCGTAATATGCTCCGTCGCCCATCTCGCACAGAGCCCTTCCAGCATGAAGCGCATCTCATAGATATCCTGAATGTCTTTTTGCGTGATCCCGGTCACAAAGGCACCCTTATTCGGGATGATCGTAACCAGCCCTTCCAGCTCCAGCTGGCGCAGCGCTTCACGCACAGGCGTCCTGCTGACGCCAAGCTCTTTTCCAAGAGCAACCTCCCGAAGCTCCTCATGCTCTTTATATGTACCATTGAGAATATTGTCCCGGATGCTCTGAAACACGTGACCTCTCAATGAATTCTCCTGATGTCCCTCCATCATTTCCTCCTATCAGGGTGTAAACAGTAACATGTATCATTGTATACACTAATACAATTTTTGTCAATATATGGAACACAAGAGAAAATGATAACGCACAAAAATTGTTACAGTTCACGGCCTAACCGGCCGTGAACTGTAACCAAAAATTACAGGCCGCAATGAATCCGCAGCCTGTAAAAAATCGAAGCTCAGACGATAACCCGGACCTTCAGCACCCCTTTGATCTCTCCCAGCCGCTTCACAACTTCATCGGAAATCGCCGCGTCCACATCAATCATCGTGTATGCGTAGGCTTTCTTGCTCTTGTTTGTCATCAGTGTGATATTCATATTCTCTTTTGCAAGAAGAGACGTAAACTGTCCCAACATATTTGGGATATTATGATGCAGGATCGTGACCCGGCTGCCCTCTTCCTTGGCTCCCATATTGCAGTCCGGATAATTTACAGAGTGGGTGATGTTTCCGTTTTCGAGATAATCCCGCAGCTCCTTCACTGCCATTTTCGCACAGTTGTCCTCGGATTCCTCCGTGGATGCGCCCAGATGTGGAATCACGATCGCGCCTTTCACGCCTGCGATCTCCGGGGTCGGGAAATCCGTCACGTACCGTTTCACCGTACCGGAAATGAGCGCATCCACGATAGCTTCGCTGTCTACCAGGATATCCCGGGCAAAGTTCAGGATGATGACGCCCTTCTTCATCAGACTGATGGCCTCCCGGTTGATCATGCCCTTCGTGCTGTCCAGCGCCGGCACGTGGATGGTGAGGTAATCACATTCCTTGTAAAGCTCATCCACCGTCTTTGCGTGATGGATATTTCGGGAAAGCTGCCATGCGGCATCTACCGATACATAGGGGTCATATCCGTACACATCCATGCCCAGATGGATGGCCGCGTTGGCAACCCGCACGCCGATGGCTCCCAGGCCGATGACTCCCAGCTTCTTGCCGTCAAGCTCTCTTCCGGCAAAGGCCTTTTTCGCTTTTTCGGCCTCCTTCGCCAGGTCGCCATCCTCTTCATGCTCCTGCACCCAGTTGATGCCTCCGATGATATCACGGGCCGCAAGCAGCATCCCGGCCAACACCAGCTCCTTGACACCATTGGCATTGGCGCCCGGCGTATTGAATACTACGATTCCCTTTTCCGCACATTTTTCCAGAGGAATGTTGTTCACTCCGGCCCCGGCACGGGCAACCGCCTTCAAGTCCTTTCCAAATTCCATCTCATGCATGGCGGCGCTGCGGACAAGGATCGCATCTGCCTCGTCTGCGCTTTCTACCCTGACATAATTCTCGTCAAATCTTTCAATTCCAACCGGCGCGATTGGATTCAGGCAATGATATTTATACATCTTACAGATTCTCCTCTTCAAACTTCTTCATAAATGCAACCAGCGCTTCCACGCCTTCATAGGGCATGGCGTTGTAAATGCTCGCGCGCATGCCGCCGACGCTTCTGTGGCCTTTGAGATTTTCCAGGCCTGCTGCCTTTGCTTCTTTGACAAATCTGGCATCCAGGTCCGCGTCTCCTGTAACAAACGGCACATTCATGAGAGAACGGTCCTTCGGTACGACTGTCCCCTTGAACAGCCTGCTCTGATCCAGGAAATCATACAACAGCTTCGCTTTCTTTTCATTGCGCTCCTTCATCACTTCCAGACCGCCCATCTTTTTCAGCCACTGGAACACCTTGCCGCAGATATAGATTCCGTAAGCCGGCGGTGTATTATATAAGGATTTCGCGTCCGCATGTGTCTTGTAGGTCAGCATCGTGGGAGTTCCCGGCAGGACATCCTCTGTGATCAGGTCTTCCCGGATGATCACGATTACGACACCGGCCGGGCCGATATTTTTCTGAACCCCGCCGTACACGATCCCGTATTTCGTCACGTCGATGGGTTCGGATAAGAAGCAGGAGGAAACATCCGCTACCAGAATCTTCCCCTTCGTATTGGGAAGCTCATGATACTTGGTTCCGTAGATCGTATTATTTTCACAGATATAAACATAATCCGCGTCCTCGGAAACCGGAAGGTCGGAGCAGTCCGGGATATAAGAATAAGTCTGATCCTCCGAGGAAGCGATCCGGTTGACCTTTCCGTACTTTTCTGCCTCCTGAGCCGCCTTTTTCGCCCACTGTCCAGTGATGATATAATCCGCCGTTCTGTTCTTCATCAGGTTCATCGGGATCATGGCAAACTGCTGGGAAGCGCCACCCTGCAGAAACAGCACCTTATAGTTGTCAGGAATCCCCATCAATTCCCGCAGATCCGCCTCCGCGCCTGTGATGATCTCCTCATAGGCCTTGGAACGGTGGCTCATCTCCATCACGGACATGCCGGTTCCTCTGTAGTCCAGCATCTCGTCTGCTGCTTCCTGAAGCACTTCCTCCGGCAGTACCGCCGGCCCCGCCGAAAAGTTATATACTCTGCTCATGTTTCATTCCTCCTTTTAGTAAGGATCACGCAGTCCATACGTAACCCTGTTCTTGACCGTTACAGATCCTCTTCATCAAATGCTTCGCTGATCGCCGCGCCGGGCGCAACCATCGGCCATACTTTATCGTCGCAGTCGATCTGACAGTCAATCAATACAGGCCCGTCTGACTGCAGCGCCTTTGCAAATGCCTCCTGAAACTCCTCCTGGGTAGTGACGCAGATCCCTACTGCCCCCATGCCCTCGGCCAGCTTGGCAAAATCCACCCCGTCGTTCAATACCGTGGCGGAATACCGCTGTCCGTAGAACAGGTTCTGCCACTGGCGCACCATGCCCAGTACATGGTTGTTGATTACCACCTCAATGACCGGGATCTGATACCGGGCCGCAGTGGCGATCTCATTCATATTCATCCGAAAACAGCCGTCCCCGGCAATATTGACCACGGTCTTTTCCGGGCAGCCCATCTTGGCTCCCAGAGACGCCCCCAGGCCGTAGCCCATAGTCCCCAGACCTCCGGAGGTCAAAAATGTCCTGGGCCTGGAATACCGATAATACTGTGCCGCCCACATCTGGTGCTGTCCCACCTCAGTCACGATCACGGCATCCCCTTTTGTCTGCCGGTAGATCTCCTCAATCACATAGGGACCGGTCAGCGTATCCGGATGATATTTCATCGGGTATTGCTGTTTATATTCCTGGATCCGTTCCATCCATTCCGTATGGGACAGCCGGGAGAGCTTTTTGTTCACCCGTTTCAGAGCTTCCCGGATATCGCCCGTCACTCCGGCAGTGATGAGCACATTTTTATTCATTTCCGCGGGATCCACATCAAACTGCAGGATCTTCGCGTTCTTTGCGAAGGTTTGCGTATTACCCGTGACACGGTCGCTGAAGCGGGCGCCTAATACGATCAGAAGGTCGCACTCGCTGACTCCGAAGTTGGAGGTCTTTGTCCCGTGCATACCCAGCATCCCGGTGTAACGCTCATCGGTACCCGGAAACGCGCCTTTCCCCATCAGGGAATCGGTCACCGGCGCATCCACCTTCTCCACAAACTCCCTCAGCTCCTCGCTGGCTCCGGAGAGCACGGCACCGCCGCCTACAAATACAAATGGCTGCTTTGCTTCTTCGATCATAGCCACTGCCCGGTCGATCTCCTCCTCGGATATCTGTCCTCCATCCGGAGCAAAGGGCTGGATCTCCTCCCTGGTATACTCTGCCTTGTTGGCCGTCACATCCTTTGGAATATCAATGAGTACCGGACCCGGCCTGCCGGACCGCGCAATCTGAAATGCCTTCCGGATGGTGTCCGCCAGGGTGACCACATCCTTTATGATATAATTGTGCTTTGTAATAGGCATCGTGATCCCGGTAATATCCACCTCCTGGAAGCTGTCCTTTCCAAGCAGGGATACGCCTACGTTGCAGGTGATCGCCACAATGGGGATCGAATCCATATACGCGGTGGCAATCCCGGTTACCAGGTTGGTTGCCCCCGGGCCGCTGGTGGCAAAGCAGACCCCGACCCTGCCGGTGGCACGGGCATATCCGTCCGCGGCATGAGCCGCCCCCTGCTCGTGGGAGGTCAGGATATGCTCTATTTCATCACTATGCTGATATAACGCGTCATATACATTCAGGATCGCGCCGCCCGGATACCCGAATACCGTATCCACGCCCTGCTCCTTCAGGCATTCAATCACAATGTCTGCTCCTGTCAAATACATTGCAGGTACCTCCTAATCATTCGTTTGTTTTCGGGATCTCCAGGATGGCGCCCCGGTTGCCGGAGGTCACCATGGAGGCATATCTTGCAAGATATCCGGTCTTCACATTGGGCTCCTTGGGCTGCCATTTTGCTTTTCTTACATTCAGCTCTTCCTCGGACACATCCAGCTCCAGCTTCAGCTCCGGAATGTTGATCCGGATCAGATCCCCCTCTTCCACCAGAGCAATCGGGCCGCCCACTGCCGCTTCCGGCGACACATGGCCGATGGAAGCGCCTCTGGAGGCTCCGCTGAAACGTCCGTCCGTGATCAGCGCCACGGAGGAGCCCAGTCCCATACCGGCAATGGCGGAGGTAGGATTGAGCATTTCCCGCATTCCAGGACCGCCCTTGGGGCCTTCATAGCGAATCACCACCACATCCCCCGCGTGGATCTCTCCGCCCTTGATCGCCGCGATCGCGTCCTCTTCACACTCGAAGACTCTCGCAGGCCCTTCGTGAACCAGCATCTCTTCCACCACCGCGGAACGCTTGACCACGCTGCCGTCCGGCGCCAGGTTCCCTTTCAGAACCGCAAGTCCGCCTGTTTCGCTGTAGGGATGGTCGATGGGACGGATGACCTCCGGATCCCGGTTGACACATCCGGAAATGTTTTCTCCCAGCGTCTTTCCGGTTACGGTCATACACTCTGTATGGAGCAGATTCTTTTTATTCAGTTCGTTCATCACCGCGCTGACACCGCCGGCTTCGTTCAGGTCTTCCATATAGGTGGGGCCTGCCGGTGCCAGGTGGCACAGGTTCGGCGTCTTTGCGCTGATACCGTTTGCAAAATCAATCTCAAAATCCATGCCGATCTCATGGGCAATGGCAGGAAGGTGAAGCATACTGTTGGTGGAGCATCCCAATGCCATATCCACGGTCAGAGCGTTCAGGACCGCTTCTTCTGTCATAATATCCCGCGGGCGGATGTTCTTTCTCACCAGCTCCATCACCTGCATGCCCGCATGCTTTGCAAGGCGGATCCGTTCGGAATAGACTGCCGGGATGGTCCCGTTTCCCGGAAGCCCCATACCCAGCACCTCAGTCAGGCAGTTCATGCTGTTGGCCGTATACATGCCGGAGCAGGAACCGCAGGTAGGGCAGACATTGTTCTCAAACTCACAGACCTCTTCCTCCGTCATGGTGCCTGCCGCATAGGAACCCACCGCCTCGAACATGCTGGACAGACTCCGCTTCTGCCCCTTCACATGACCAGCCAGCATGGGACCGCCGCTGACAAAGATGGTGGGCACGTTGATCCTGGCCGCTGCCATCAACAGTCCCGGCACATTTTTATCACAGTTAGGGATCATCACCAGAGCGTCAAACTGATGGGCCATAGCCAGCGCCTCGGTGGAATCCGCAATCAGGTCTCTGGTCACCAGGGAATACTTCATCCCGATATGTCCCATGGCGATGCCGTCGCAGACCGCAATCGCCGGAACCATGACCGGTGTCCCGCCTGCCATAGAGACTCCCATCTTGACTGCTTCCGTGATCTTATCCAGATTCATATGCCCCGGCACGATCTCGTTGTAGGAGCTGACCACACCTACCAGGGGCCTCTCCAGTTCTTCCTTCGTATATCCAAGCGCGTTGAACAGGGAACGGTGGGGCGCCTGCTGTACCCCCTTTGTAACGGTATCACTTCTCATCTTCGTATCCTTCCTTTCATCTGATATATCCGCAGATCCGATCTCCCATCTCGGCGGTGCCGATCCGCGTCTTTCCCTCTGACATGATATCGATGGTGCGGTAGCCTTCCTTCAACACCTGCGCAACCGCCTGCTCAATGGCATCTGCCTCCTTGTCCAGGTCAAAGGAGAAGCGCAGCATCATGGCTGCCGAAAGTATGGTGGCTATAGGATTAGCGATCCCCTTCCCCGCGATATCCGGCGCGGAACCGCCGCTCGGTTCATAGAGTCCGAACCTGCTCTCATTCAGGCTGGCGGAAGCCAGCATCCCGATGGAGCCTGTCACCATACTGGCCTCATCCGACAGGATATCTCCGAACATATTCTCCGTCAGGATCACATCAAACTGCTTCGGGTCCTTCACCAGCTGCATGGCACAGTTATCCACCAGCATATGCTCCAGCGTCACCTCCGGATACTCTGCCGCGACTTCCTCCACGACCTTTCTCCACAGCCGGGAAGAATCCAGCACATTGGCTTTGTCCACACTGGTCACCTTTTTCCGCCGCTTCATGGCGGTGTCGAAACCCCGCCGCGCGATCCTGCGGACCTCGTTTTCGTTATATGTAAGGGTATCACGGGCCGTCAGGACACCGTCCACTTCTTCCGTGGAACGCTCCCCGAAATATAATCCTCCGGTCAGTTCCCGCATGATCATCATATCAAATCCGCCCCGTGTGATCTCTTCCTTCAGAGGACAAGCCCCTTTCAATTCTTCATACAGAACCGCCGGCCGAAGATTTGCAAACAGGTTCAGCTCCTTCCGGATCTTCAAAAGTCCTGCCTCCGGTCTCTTAGACGGCTCTAACCTGTACCAGGGTGAAGTCTTCGCGTCCCCTCCGATGGAACCCATCAATACGGCATCGCTCGATCTTGCAAGTCTGATCGTCTCGTCTGTCAACGGAACTCCATGTACATCAATAGATGCCCCGCCCATCAAAAGCTGCGTATAATTCATCTCATGTCCGTAAACTTCTGCGGTCCGATCCAGGACCTTCATTGCTTCCGTCACGATCTCCGGCCCGATTCCATCGCCCTTGATCACACCGATATTTAATTTCATATCCCATCTTCCTTCCATTATTATAAAAATACTGACTGCTGTTGAAGACCAACGGTCAGGCCCCAAAAACACTATTTGTTTATCATACAGCATTTTTTCGGCTGTTTCAACCCTTTGAACTGCAAAATATATCGCCCAAAGCAGTGCCACTTCCTGTAAAAATCCACAAAAAATCCCAGTCAAAGACCCCTGAAAGCGATACTCAGAAAACGAAAAGGACAAAAAAGAAACCGGAGGCTTCTGCCATCCGGAGTCTTTTTTGCCCTTTTCTATTCCGCTCCCGGTTTTTCAAGCTGAGCGATCGCTGACTTCTGCATGGGGATCCGGCAATTCTTGTTGCTTCCGAATTCCACGATCACCGCTTCATCCGAAATATCAATGATCACACCGTAGAAACCGCTGGTCGTCAAAACCGTATCTCCGATCTCCATGGTGGCAAGCATCCCCTGAACCCTCTTCTGCTCCTTTTTCTGCGGACGCATCAAAAAGAACCAAAATACGCCGATCACAACCGCATACATGATAAAAATGCTGCCCAGGCCTGCCGCTCCACCTGCTCCGCTTGAAGCTAATATTCCATTCATTTTTTGTTTCCTCCTAACTTTTGTACTCCGGAAAATACTCTGCATAGATATTCTATCTCTATGGAAATTCCTGTACATGCCAAATCCTCTTCCGGCGCAATATACTTATCATACACAAAAAACCTTGATTCTTCAAGAGTAATTTTCCATTTTCATGCTTTCTTTTACAGTTTTAGTTACAGGTCACACCTTGACCAGGCGTGCCCTGTAACTCAGGCCGTCATTTAAAATTGCCTGCGGCAATGGACGGCCTGAATCCCAGCTTTTATGTGCATCCTCCTGACCAATCAGCGTAGTGATTGGTCAGTGTGTGACATGTAACCAGTTTTATCTTACTGTTCCTGAACCCCCGCAAGCTTCTTCTTTTTATAGCTCTGATACTCTCCCGCCTCAATGGCATCCCGGATCTCTTCCATCATCGTATTGTAAAAATACAGGTTGTGGAGGACGCAGAGGCGCATTCCCAGCATTTCCTTTGCCTTGAGCAGATGCCGGATATAGGCGCGGCTGTAGCTTCTGCATGCCGGGCACCGGCAGCCCTCTTCAATGGGGCCGGGATCCGTCTCGTATTTTGCGTTGAACAGGTTCAGCTTGCCGTGGTTGGTATATACATGCCCGTGGCGCCCGTTCCGTGAAGGGTATACGCAGTCGAAGAAGTCCACGCCCCGTTCTACCGCTTCCAGAATATTGGCAGGCGTCCCCACTCCCATCAGATAGACCGGCCGGTCCCTGGGAAGCAGGGGAACCACAGCCTCCAGGATGCGGTACATCTCTTCATGGCTCTCTCCCACGGCCAGGCCGCCGATGGCATATCCGGCCAGATCCAGCGACGTGATCTGCTTCGCATGCTCCCTACGGATATCCTCATAGATGCCTCCCTGGTTGATGCCGAACAGAAGCTGCTTGCGGTTGATCGTATCCGGCAGAGCGTTCAGCCTGTCCATCTCTGCCTTGCAGCGTTTCAGCCAACGGTATGTCCTGGATACGGAAGCCTCCATATAGGCACGATCCGCCACGCTGGAAGGGCATTCGTCAAATGCCATGGCAATGGTGGACGCCAGATTGGACTGGATCTGCATACTCTCCTCCGGACCCATAAAGATCTTTCTCCCGTCAATATGGGAATGGAAGTGGACCCCCTCCTCCTTGATCTTCCTTAATCCTGCCAGCGAAAACACCTGGAATCCGCCGGAATCCGTCAGGATCGGCTTATCCCAGTTCATAAACCGGTGCAGTCCGCCCATCTGCCTGACAATCCGATCACCCGGACGGACATGCAGATGGTAGGTATTGGACAGCTCCACCTGCGTTTTGATCTGACGCAGGTCATCGGTCGAAACCGCGCCCTTAATGGCGGCCGCGGTTCCTACATTCATGAAGACCGGCGTCTCGATAGTTCCGTGAACGGTGGCAAGGCGTCCCCGCTTCGCCATCCCGTCTGTTTTTATTAAATGATACATTTTTCCCTCTTTCATAAATTGAAACTTGCACAGTATATTGTTTTAGATGACGCCGTTCAGGATCGCTGCCGTGAACTAATAATGAATGATCACAGGTGTTCCGACCGGCAGCATATTATAGAGAGCCCCAGCCTGATCAAGCGGCATATTGATACATCCGTGAGAGCCTGCGCCGCTGGCATACAAGGAACCGCCGAACGCCGGCTGCCAGGTTGCATCATGAAATCCGATCCCGCTCCAGGTCACCCGCATCCAGTAGGCAACCGGGGTTCGGTATTCCGGCTGCCCTGTTGCCGGATCAATCTCGCCTACCAATGTAGAATTCAGCTCCTTATCCAGAATACTGTACACACCGCTGGGTGTCTCTCTAGCCGGGGTCGGAACGCCAGTTACCACATCTGTCTCCAGGGCGACCACACCGTCTACGATGAACCACATATGCTGTCCGGACAGGTCCACCTCCGCATAGGTGCTGCCCCAATCCTGGGGTCCCCTTGATGCCGCTCTTTGACCATCCACGTAGATTGGCTCCCTTGTCACCACTTCTCCATTCTTAATACTGTTGACCAACGCCGGAAATTCCGCTTCCTCGTCTACCGACCATCCATAAGTACCTCCGGACACCTCTACAGTCTTCCCCCAGGGAGAGGTGATCGTCCTGGTCTTGCCCACTGTATCGTACTGCTTCCCGAACTCTCTCAGCCATTCCCGGACGGCTCCCTCATTGAAAGTCACCTTCATCTCCGCGTCTGCTGTCACCCATTCGGAAATCAGTGTCTTGTCTACCACCACCGGCTGATCCATAGAGTACGTGATGCTTGCCTTGAGATACTGGTTCATCTCATTGCATGCAGCCTTCACATCTCCGGATTCCGACGTATACTTAGGCAGGGCATAGCAGTTCTCTCCTACCATGTCCAGCTCCGGCTGAAATTCCGAGATATACTGATGGATCTTTTCACGGAGAAGCTCCTGATTCACCTCTGTTCCCGTCACTTCCGGCTCCACCACATATTCCGTACCGTCAAACCTAGGATATGCAGACGTGGGCGGGATCTGCTCCGCCTTAACCGCCTGGAGCCTGCTGATCTTATCCTCCAGCGCATCCCGGTCATAGGACACATCCACCGTAGCCTTGGAGGAATTTTTCACAAAAAATGCCTGTGGCCAAAGAAACGCGTTCTGCTTTTTTAAAACATTTTCAATGTCCTTATTCTCATTGTATTTCAGAGAAATCTCTTCCCCGCTGATGCTGTCTGTCTTATTGTCCTTTTCCAGGATCGTCAGACTGTAGCCCTGCACCTGCTGTTCTATGTATTCCTTCACGTCTGCCGCCGTCTTCATAGAAAAATCATGGCCGTTGATCTCCGTATTCATATAGAAATGACTCGTAAAATATACGGAGACTCCGATATAGGCCGCCGCAAGCACACCGACGAACACGCCGGCCGCAAGCAAAGGAATGGGAACTCCAGACTTTTTTGGTCTCCTCCCTGCGCCTGATGACTTGGCAGGATTGCCGGAATTCCGTTTTGCGCCCTGTCTTCCGGCTCCGCTTTTTTGTGGGCCGGATTTTCCTGCGGTTCCTTTGGATGCTCCGGTCTTTCGCGCGGCGTCCTTCTGGGGACCGCTCTTTCCCGGGTTGGTTTTTGGCGCGTCGTTTTTTCCTGTGCTGCTCTTCTGTGTTCCGGTACCGGTATTCTGCGCTCCGGTTTTTCCGGTACTGGCCTTTTGCGCTTCAGATTTTCCGGCACCATTCTTCTGCGCTCCGGTTTTTTCCTGGCTGGTCTTTTTATTTCCAGTATCCTTTTTTCCTGGATCATTTCTCATTTTGTCTGAATTCTTTGCGCTTTCTTTTTTCATATCTTCCTGATCCCGAACCTCCGAATTCCATTCTTTGCTTCCTGATGTCTGATATTGAATGTCTGTTTTCTTCCTGCTCTCATCCGCGCCTGCCGGATCGTTTTCTGACAAGCGGCTTTTATTGTCTGGCATCGACGTATTTTTTTCCACCCGTGCCGGATCTTCCCTTTTGTTTTCATTGAAGCTCGTGTTTATGTCCTCATCTTCATCCAGATAATCATCTTCATCATCCAGATAGTAATCCGCATAATTTATCTCTTCTCCTGAGTAAGAATCATCATTCTGGTCTTTGGCATTTTTGCTCATCTGATACTTCTCCCTTAAAAATGAGTTACTGCTCTCACCTGAGGTACTCACAGCAACTTTTCATCCATCTGCTTCCTGAAATGTGGATGGATTTTAGACACTGGAATCATCTACCTATAGACATCCAAATTTTATTATATAACGAAAGGCCGGGAATGTACAGCACAAATCTCCTTAATTGCATTTTTTAAAAATTTCATAATCCATAACCGTTGCAATCTCACTGAGATTTGTGATTGCGCCATACGTTTTATTCCTATATAATATGGGTATCCTATCTATCATCGAAAGGAGATTTTTACATGAGTGGTTCAACATTTGGAAATATATTCCGCATTACAACCTGGGGGGAATCCCATGGTGCCGCCATCGGCGCCGTGATCGACGGCTGTCCGGCCGGACTCCCTCTGGAAGGCTCCGATATCCAGGCTTTTCTGGATCGGAGGAAGCCGGGACAGAGCAGGTTCACGACCAAGCGTCAGGAAGGCGACCAGGTCGAGATCCTCTCCGGCACATTTGAGGGACGGACGACGGGGACGCCGATCTCCCTGCTGGTGCGCAACCAGGACCAGCGTTCCCGGGATTATGGAAATATTGCTTCCGTATACCGTCCGGGACACGCCGACTACACTTATACGCAAAAATACGGCTTCCGGGATTACCGGGGCGGTGGGCGTTCCTCCGGACGTGAAACCATCGGACGGGTGGCCGGTGGCGCGGTAGCTTCCCAAATTTTAAGGGAATTGGGAATCGAACTGACGGCCTATGCCAAGGCCATAGGACCTGTAGAAGTTCCGGAAGAGGAATATCGGTTCGAAGAGATTTTTCAGAATAAGCTGTACATGCCCAACAATCAGCGGGCGGATGAGGCTGCCTCCTATTTGGAATCTATGATAAAGAACCTGGACTCCTGCGGCGGGGTGATCGAGTGCCGGGTCACCGGGCTTCCTGTCGGGATCGGGGAACCAGTTTTTGACAAGCTGGATGCCTGCCTGGGAAGGGCAATCCTCTCCATCGGCGCAGTCAAGGCCGTGGAATTCGGAGACGGGATCAAAGCCGCGCATTTGAATGGAAGCCAGAACAATGATCCCTTCTATATGGAAGACGGCACCGTGAGGAAAAAGACAAATCATGCAGGCGGAGTCCTGGGCGGGATGAGTGATGGGGATACGCTGGTGCTGCGGGCATCCGTAAAGCCCACCCCCTCGATCGCCCAGCCCCAGCAGACAGTTACAGAAAACGGGGAAGATACGGAACTTGTCATCCACGGACGGCATGATCCGATCATCGTACCCCGGGCCGTGGTCGTAGTGGAATCCATGGCCGCGCTGACTCTTGCGGACCTGCTGCTGCAGAATATGGGCAGCAGAATGGAGCATCTGAAAAAAATATATACCTGAAATATGCAGCCCTGAGGGGACGCCGGCCCAAGCCGTTCACTCCCCCTCAGGGCTGCACTCTGTTTAATCCGCCTTCAATTCCTTCCAAAGCTCATTCATCAGATCATTGCTCTCCGGCTCTAACTGCAGGCTCACCTCACAATTGTCCGTCGCGTTCTCCGCGGGGACCAATGCCTCATCCGCGCGTTCCTCCTCCGACAGGCTCTCCACGACCGCTTCATTGGGGGTCGAATAATAAATATATTCAAAGTTCTTCTTCGCGATATCCTCCCTGCAGAGAAAATCCAGGAACTTCTGCGCCGCGTCCAGATCCTCACAGTGCTTCGTCACACACCAGGCATCCAGCCAGACATTCGATCCCTCCTTCGGGATCACATAGGCCAGGTTCTCATTGTACTGATGTCCCAGATAGGCCTCTCCGGAATACACGATCGCCATCACCGCGTTTCCGGCTACCACTTCATCCCTGGCCTCATCCACCAGATAAGCCTGCACATCCGGCTTCTGCTTCAGCAGCAGCTCCTGGGCCTCCCGAATCTCATTTTCATTGTTGGAATTTAACGAATATCCAAGGTACTTCAATGCCGCCATATAGGTATCCCGCATACTGTTCTGCATGATAACCTCCCCGGCATAGTCTCCGTTGAACAGCACATCCCAGCTGTCCACCGGCTCCGAAACCCTGGTCGTATCATAAAGAATCCCCAGCGTCCCCCAGAAGTAAGGAACCGTGTATGCATTCTCCGGGTCAAATGCCGCAGCAAGCTTCCAATATTTGTCACCGATATTGCCGCTGTTTTCCATCGCGCCCCGATCAATTTTCTGAAGCTCTCCTTCGTCTATAAACTTCTGGAGCATATAGTCCGTGGAACAGAGCAGATCATACTTGATTGCTCCAGATTTGTACTTGGTATACATCTCCTCCGGCGTCAAAGATTCTTCATATTTGATCTCGATCCCGGTTTCCTCGGTAAACTGATCCAATACATCCGGATCCATATATTCCCCATAGCTGAATACCGTAAGGCTCCCCTTTCCTCCCTCTTTGCTTCCGCAGCCTGTCACAGACAGCATGGAGCAGGCCAGAAGGCCGGCCAGACAAACATAGCTCACTCTCTTTTTCATTTCCCATATCCTTTCTAAAATTAAAATCTTATCAGATCCCGCAAAATCTGAAAACTCCCTAAGACGAACCGCCGCTTCTTCCTTCATTTTCACGATTCATAACTGACCGGCTTCTGCAGCTCCGCCTTTTTGGCAGGCCAGTAATTGGCCGCCAGAAGCACCACAAAAACAAACACAAAGATCATCGTAGACAGCGCATACATCTCCGGCTTGATCCCTTTTCGGATCTCTCCGTAGATCATGGTGGACAGTGTATTGACCCCGGCCCCCTTCGTAAAATATGTGATCACGAAGTCATCCATGGACATGGTAAATGCCATGAAAAATCCGGCCACGATTCCGCTGGCCAGCTGGGGCAGAATGACCTTGAAAAAGGCATACACCGCATTGGCCCCCAGATCCCGGGCCGCCTCATAGAGGCTCACATTCATCTGCCGGATCTTCGGCATGACGCTCAGGATCACATAGGGGATATTAAAGGTAATATGCGCCAAAAGCACGCTGCCGAACCCCAGTGGGATAAAATGCACGAACCAGAGCATCAGCGCGATCCCGGTCACGATGTCCGCGTTCAGCAGCGGGATATTGGTGCAGATCATCATGATCTGATAATTTTTCTGTCGCATGGCATGGATCCCCAGAGCGCCCAATACACCGATCACCGTCGCGATCAGCGCCGAGGCTGTCGCCAGCACCAGTGTTGTCACAAGCGCCTCCATGATCTGCCCGTTGGAAAATAATTTCCCATACCACTGCAGTGTAAAACCGCCCCAGGTCACCCGGGACCTGGAATTATTGAAGGACAGCATGACCAGCACCAGGATCGGCGCATATAAAAACAAAATGATCAGGCCGATGTAAAACCGGCTCAGAAATCCTTTCAGCTTTTCTACCATATTGCCGACCCCTTTCCTTCCACATCATTTTTCGTAGTAAATGCCATGCTGATCAGGACAAAGATCATCAGGGAAACCGACAGTCCGGATCCCAGATTCCAGTTGGAGCTCTTTGTAAATTCCTGTTCGATGATGTTTCCGATCAGCTGCAGCTTTCCTCCGCCCAGGATATCCGAGATCACGAAGGACGTCATGGACGGAACAAATACCATCACGATCCCGCTTAAGAGTCCCGGTATGGACAGCGGAAAGATGATCTTCCGGAATACCGTAAAGCCGTTGGCTCCCAAATCCCTTGCCGCCTCCATGATATCCTCATCGATCTCCGCCACTGCGTTGAAGATGGGGAGCACCATATAGGGAAGATAGTCATACACCACCCCGATCATAATGGCCGTCCCCGTATTGGCCAGCGGCAGAGCATCAAGCCCCAGCTTCGTCAGCAGAAAATTCAGGATCCCGTTGTTGGACAGGATCATCTGCCATGCCAGGATCCGCAGGATGAAGTTCATCCACATCGGAAGGATCAGGATAAACATGGTAAATCCCTGTCTTCCCATGCCTAAGTATCTCAGGGCCAGCACGAGCGGATAGGATAACAGGATGCAGATCAGGGTACACCCAATGGCGATCTCCAGCGAAAAGACCATTGCCTTTAGATGGATCGGGTCAAAAATGGCAACGATATTTTCCAGGGAGAATCCACTCTCCCGGCTGGTCAACGCATATTTAAAAATCACCCCCAGAGGGATCACGGTAAAGCCGATGACCCATACAATGTAGGGGGAGGACAACCATGTCCGCCTGTTTACGGATTTTGCACGATTTATCATCTTATCACAACCTCCTGCTTCCTCTTTTTCCACTTGCCTCAGACATAACCGCCTTCCAGCAGCTCGTATAGGATCCAGAGCTGCCTGGACAATTTTTTATATGTCTATTCGGATATCCCCGGCGGTCTGTTCTACGCATCCTCCCGCACGGCCTCCGCATCCTCGGAATGGGGCTTATGCATGATCTGGATGTTGTCCGGCAGGATCGTCATCCCCACCACAGAGCCGATCTGGGCCGGATTGACGCTCTGGACGATCCAGTCATATTCCCAGGCGCGCACCTTGATCTCGTAAAATGCCCCCTTGAATATGATGGAAACGACCATCCCTTTGAGATACCCGTCCTCCTCCTTCACGATCACCAGATCTTCTGGACGAATGACCACATCCACCAGCTCATCCCTGGCAAACCCGGTATCCACACAGGGGATCGGCACATTCTGGATCTGTACGAGGCAGTCCTCTTTCATGATCCCGTCGATGATATTGCTGTCCCCGATAAAGTCTGCCACAAACGCGTTCTGCGGTTCATCGTAAATGCTTTTGGAGGTTCCCATCTGCTGGATGATCCCTTTGTTCATGACAACGATGCGGTCCGACATGGTCAACGCTTCCTCCTGGTCGTGGGTCACATAGACAAAGGTGATCCCCACCTCCTGCTTGATCTTGATCAGCTCCCTCTGCATGCCATGGCGCAGCTTCAGATCCAGCGCCCCCAGAGGTTCATCCAAAAGCAGGATCTTCGGCTCATTCACGATGGCCCTTGCGATCGCCACCCGCTGCTGCTGCCCTCCGCTTAGGGAATCCGGCATCCGGGTCTCATAGCCGTCCATATTGACCAGCTTTAAGGCATAGCGGATCTTATCCTTGATATACTGCTGGGTCTTCTTTTTCAGCTTTAACCCAAAGGCAATATTTTCCGCCACGTCCATATGAGGAAACAGGGAATATTTCTGAAAGACCGTATTCACATTCCGTTTATCCGGAGAAAGTCCGGTGATCTCCTTTCCCTCAAATAAAACCCGCCCCTCATCCGGCTTCTCAAATCCGCCGATAATACGCAGGGTCGTAGACTTCCCACATCCGGAAGGCCCCAAAAGTGTAATAAATTCATTCCGCCCGATCTCCAGATCCAGGTGGTTCAAGATCTGTTTCCCATCAAATGATTTGCTGACGGAATCCAGCTGCAGTATCACATCCTTCATTGACATCCTCCTTAAAAGCTTGGGGGGCTGCTGATCCATAGAATGGACGAAACCTTTTTACAAGCCGAACTTATCCTGTGTTTTCTGTTAGCCGGAAAGATAAAGGAATCGCCTTTCCGTACCGTATACTTTTCATCTCCGTAATGTACCTGGATCTTGCCGTCCAGCACGTAGCCGAATTCCTCCCCCTCGTGGGGTTTGTCAACCGGCATGGACTGTCCCGGCTGGAGCCGTACCAGGATCGGCTCCAGACTCCTGCTCTGCGCCGTCGCGATCAGCCAGGTGATGCTGTTGCCGTCCTCGTCTTCCTTCTCAAAATAATCCTCTTTTGGAAATACGATCTGCAGGTCATCCTCATCATGGAAAAAATCCGAAAGATTCGTTCCCAGGCATTCCACGATATCCAGAAGGGTAGATACCGAAGGCGCCGTCAGCCCTCGCTCCAGCTGGGAGATGAACCCCTTCGTCAGCTCTGTCCGGTCCGCCAGCTCTTCCTGTGTCAGGCCGTTCTGATTGCGCAGATTACGGATTTTCATGCCGATCTTTTCTTCAATACTCATAGTCTCCGACTTCCTTTTTATTTGTACAGTTCCTTAGGATTACTAAACTTTTTATTTACCATAATCAATTATACATATACTAAGTCAAAAGTCAACATAAAAAAACAGGCTTTTGCGATTTTACTTGCAAAAGCCTGTTTTTTATGTACTTTATAGCTGGAAGCATCCCCCGCCGATAAATTCTCTCAGCAAGGATTTCGCCGGCACAAAATCGCTTTCGATCCCCACAAAGTAATCAAAAAACTTCAGCAGTCTCTTCGCCTCCGCATATTCCGCGCTGTCCTTCTCCACGCCGAACAGCCGGGGCTCCACATACTGCTTGAGCACCGCCAGCTCATAGAGCAGTGAGGAATTAAACATCACATCCGCTTCCTCCTGATAAGGAAAGATATTCGCCTCCTCCCCTCTTCTCACCGACCTCCACATAGCGATAGTCTTCTGGGCGGAATTTCCACGGGTTCTTGCGTCCCGCACGATCCGGCGGATCAGCCGCCCGTCGGTGGACGGGATCCGGTTATGCTCATCGACATTCAGCTGCGTCAATGCACTGATATAGATCTTAAACTTATTGGCATCGTCCAGCATTTCCGTCAGCTTGGGATTCAGACAGTGTATGCCCTCAATGACCAGGATATCATTCTCCCCGAGCTTCTTCGGCTTCGTGGAGCGGTTCTGCTTTCCGGACTTGAAGTCAAAGACCGGAAGGTACACCTCCTCGCCGTTGAGCAATGCCTGCATATCCTGATTGAACAGGTCCACATCAATGGCTTCCAGACATTCAAAATCATACTCCCCGTTGGCGTCCCGGGGCGTTTTTTCCCGGTCCACAAAGAAGTTGTCTACCGCGATCGGGTGCGGCACCAGCCCGTTGACCCGAAGCTGAATGGACAGACGATGGGAAAATGTAGTCTTTCCCGAGGAAGATGGTCCTGCGATCAGAACAAATTTTACATCTGGCCGTTCCGCGATCATCTTTGCGATCTCCGCAATCTTCCGCTCCTGATGCGCCTCCTGGACCAAAACCATTTCCTGCATGTTGCCCTTTGTCACCGCATCGTTGAGCATTCCCACCGTATCGATCCCCTGCTGGTCCCCCCAGGCAACGGATTCGCGGAGTACCTCAAACAGCTTCCTGTGAGGCTCGAAGGGCGGCACCGTATCCGGCTGATTCATGGTGGGCATCTGGATCACAAATCCGTCCTCATAGAGATGAAGCGCAAAATATTTCAGATATCCGGTATCCGGAACCATATATCCGTAAAAATAATCTTCAAAATTTTTGATGCTGTAGATATTCACCCTGGATACCCTGCGGTATTCAAACAGGTGCTCCTTATCATACATTCTGTGCCTGCGGAACAGTTCGATGGCATCGTTGGTATGTACGGAGCGCTTCTGGATCGGAACCTGCTCCGCTATCAGCTCGCGCATCCTGGCATCCACCTTTTCCAGAAATGCCTCGTCCACCGTCACGTTTCCTTCCACCGTGCAGTAGTAGCCCTTGCTTACGGAGAAATGGATCCGCACCCGCTCCACATTGTCATATCCGCCTACATTATGTACCGCCTTCACCAGCAGAAGGCACATACTCCGCTTATAGGTCTCATGTCCGATATGGCGCGCCGTCGTGATAAATCCAAGCTCGCAGTCCTTTTTCAGATGCTTATTCAATTCCTGGAGCTGATACTTGTTGACATACACCAGAACGATGGGATGCGGATACAGATGCTGAAATTCCTCCGCAATCTCCCGGTATGTTGTCCCTTCCGCATATTGTCTGGTTTCTTCTCCGATCGTAACCGTATACATTTTTTTATCCATAGATTCCATCCCTGCCTTTCATCAGTCTTTTCCGTCCTCTGCCTATTGTATGGAAAACAGATGCGCCGCCGGAGCAGTCCGGATCTCCACCCCGTCCAGCCGTTTTTCCAGGAATTGCTTCATATCCTCTATAAAAATAGATTCCGTCCCGTAGTGCCCCGCGTCGATCACCGCAAGTCCCTGCTCCCACGCGTCCAGTCCGTCATGGTGGCCGATATCCCCTGTCACGAGCACATCAGCCCCTTTTGCGATAGCGGGAGCAATGGCGCTTTTTCCGGAACCGGGCGAAACGGCAAGGCGCCGCACCTCCCTGTCCAGATTTCCGGATACCTTCACAAAATCCAGTGCCAGCCGCTCCTTCACATACCCACAGCACTCCCGCAGCGTCATGCTTTTTTCCAGACTGCCGATGCGCCCAATCCCTTCTTCCCTTCCGCCAATCTCCGCAGTCACGTCCAGAACCCGCGGATCACGCAGCCCCAGGATCCTCCCGGAAAGTTCCGCCATTCCCAGCACATCATAATTGGTGTGCATGGCATAATAGGAAATGTCACTTTGGATCAGTTCCAGAATCCGCCGGCTCACAAATTGTTCATCAGTCACAGATTTTAACGGGCTGAATATGAGCGGATGGTGGGTGATCAGCATATCCGCGCCGGAGTCTTTTGCCGCCCGGATCACTTCCTCCGTGGCGTCCAGCGCCAGATAGATCCGGGCCACTTCCTGATCGGATCTTCCTGCCTGCAGGCCTACATTGTCAAATCCCAATGCCGCTTCCTTTGGGTACACTTCTTCGATAACATCCATAATCTCTTTACACTGCATAGTAATCCAACCCTTTCCGGATATAATCCAACTCCTCTTTCAGTTCCATCCTGCGGATCCGGATCCGCTCTCCGGTCTGCCCCTGCAGCCCTGCCAGAATATTTTGCCGGATCTCCAATTCCCGGTCCAGATATTCCCTGAGGACCGGATGCCGCATTTCCAAAAGCAGCTTCCCGTATCGGATCCCAGTTTCGTCCCACACGCAGGCCCTATCCGGTTCCAGGCTTTTTTCCGCACCTTTTCTCCGGCCGCCGCGTCTGCCGTCCTTGGGGGGCGCAGCCTTCATCATTGGATAATATTTTCCGTCGTCCTTTACCATATCCTCCTGAATAAACAAAAAACCTTCCTCTAAAAGAAAGGCTCTGACTTTTGCGATCTCGGACTGGGGCTGGAGAACCAGTTCCTTCAGAGACCGGGTAACCTCCGGATACGCGCTCAGGATCCGGATCATCAGCGGCCCGCCCATTCCTGCAATCACGGCGGTATCCGCTTCAAACGGTTCCAGCTTCTCAAAACCGTCCGATAACCGAAGCCGGATCTTCTCTTCCATGCCGTTCTCTTTCACATGCGCCTCTGCCTTTTTCAGCGGCCCTTCATTCACATCCATGGCAATGGCCGACGGGGCCATCCCTTTCCGCAAAAGGTAGATCGGGATATAGGCGTGATCCGTACCTATATCCGCAACCCGATGCCCGGCAGTCACAAGGGAAGCGACCGCCTGCAGTCTGTCTGATAATTCCATCTGTCCATCCTCTGCGGTCCGCCGCCCGCGCATATTTTCTCCGGCAGTCTCTTACTTCCGGCAGACACGCGCCGCGCCGCGCCTCAAAATCTGCTTTTATTCCGTCTCTTATCCGGGCAAGGCTTTTTAATCCAGGTAATCCCGCAGCTTCCTGCTCCTGCTGGGATGACGCAGCTTTCTCAGCGCTTTTGCCTCGATCTGACGGATCCGCTCTCTGGTCACATCAAATTCCTTGCCTACCTCTTCCAGCGTCCTTGCCCTTCCATCGTTCATGCCGAACCGGAGCCGGAGCACCTTCTGCTCCCTCTCGGTCAGCGTATCCAGCACCTCGTCCAACTGCTCCTTGAGCAGGGTCTGGGCCGCCGCCTCCGCGGGAACCGGTACATTGTCATCCTGGATAAAATCTCCAAGATGGCTGTCTTCCTCTTCTCCGATGGGAGTCTCCAGGGAAACCGGCTCCTGAGAGATCTTCAGGATCTCCCTGACACGGTCCACCGGCATGTCCAATTCCTTCGCGATCTCCTCCGGGGTGGGTTCACGCCCCAGCTCCTGCAGGAGCTGTCTGGACACACGGATGAGCTTGTTGATGGTCTCCACCATATGAACCGGAATCCGGATCGTCCTCGCCTGGTCTGCGATGGCCCTGGTGATCGCCTGACGGATCCACCATGTGGCATAGGTGCTGAACTTATATCCCTTGTGGTAATCAAACTTCTCCACAGCCTTGATGAGTCCCAGATTGCCCTCCTGGATCAGGTCCAGAAACAGCATTCCGCGGCCCACATACCTCTTGGCAATGCTGACCACCAGACGCAGGTTTGCCTCCGCCAGCTCCTTCTTGGCATCCTCATCCCCGTCTTCCATCCGCTGGGCAAGCTCGATCTCACGCTCGGCACTCAAAAGAGGAACTTTTCCGATCTCTTTCAGATACATGCGCACAGGATCTTCGATGCTGACTCCATCCGGAACCGAGAGATCAATGTTCTCAACATCCACGTCCTCTTCCTCGGACAGGATCACGTCCATGTCAATGTCCACATCATCGTCACTGCCGCTAATCCGGAGCACATCAATATTGTTGGATTCCAGGTATTCAAATACCTTGTCCATCTGTTCCGCATTGAGCTCCATGTCACGGAAAAAGTCGTTGATCTCCTGGATCTCCAGGATGCTCTTCTTTTTCTTGCCGAGAGCAACCAGGTCTCTTAAACGCTCCAAAAATTTCTGTGTGTTCTCTTCCATGTGTCCTTCCTTCCTCTGCCTGCACAGCGCCAGGCTATCTTGTTATATTTTATCCTTATTCTAAAGAAATATGCAGTTTCTCCAATTCCCCAAGCCGTCTTTTTTCTTCCATGAGCCGCTGCAGACCCGCCATATCCGTCGGTTCCAGATTCTTCATCCGGACATCAATGCTGTTTGACTTCACCCGCAGGAGAGAATCCTTAATGGCACGTACCTTTTCCTCCGGCGTGGTCAGCCTGCTGATCCGGGTATTGAAAAGCGCGGCTGCCTCCCGATGTTCTTCCTCCTCCGTAAAATGGTTGATGATCTTTGCCGGGTTCAAACTGCCTGCCCTGTATTGCTCATACAAAAGCTCCGCCACCGTGCGATACTGAGACTGTGTAAAATCCCCGGGGCTGATATGTCTGCTGATGATGCCGAACAGCCTGCTGTCATCGATCATCCACGTAAGAAGCACCTTCTGGGCCGTAAGACTGCCGTCCTCCTTCTTAAGGGGCTGCCCCGGCGCCGTCCTGGGACGTTCCACCGGCTTTGCCATGCCTTCCCGGACTGCGGTCCTGGACACCAGCTTTTTCAGACTCTCCTCGCTGATCCGATAGGCCTTTGCAACCGCTTCTATGTAATTATTCCGTTCCAGCTCGTCCTGGAAACCGATCAGCCGTCTTGCCGCCTCCTGGAAAAACGCGGTCTTGCCCTCCGGAGAGTCCATATGATACTCCCGCTCCAGGATCTCCAGGGTGAACATAAACCCGTTCTTTGCCCCCTCGATCCTCTGCTCAAATTCCTCCGCCCCCAGGTTCTTGATAAATTCATCCGGGTCTTTATAGGGATCCATCCGGATGACCTTTGCAGAGATTCCTGCTTCTCTCAGGATCGGAACTGCCCTGAGCGCTGCCTTCGTCCCTGCCTCATCGCTGTCATAGGTCAGGTACACCTCCTGGACATAACGCCGGATCAGGGAAGCATGCCCCGCGGTCAGCGCGGTCCCCAGGGAAGCCACCGCATTGGTGAAGCCGGCCTGATGCATCGCGATCACATCCATATAGCCTTCACAGAGCAGAAAATATGGCTTCCGCGAGGACCTGGCACGATTCAGCCCGTACAGATTCCGGCTCTTGTCAAAAATGGGGGTCTCCGGGGAATTCAGATACTTGGGCTTCGCATCTCCCATGACGCGTCCCCCGAATCCGATCACCCGGCTGTTCACATCCATGATCGGAAACATGACCCGGTTCCAGAACTTGTCATAGACACCATGCTTTTCGTCGATGCTGATGAGGCCAGCCTGGCGGATCATCTCCTCCGGATATCCCTTTGACCGGAGATAACGGTACAGGTCATCGCTGTACTTATTGGAATAGCCCAGCCCGAATGCACGGATGGTCTCATCCGACAGACGGCGCTCCCTCAGATATGTATAACCGGCCTTTCCCTGCTCCGACTTCAGCTGCACATAAAAATACTGCGCCGCCGCTTTATTGATCTCCAGCAAAGAGGCTTTTAAGCCGGCCCGCTCCTTCGCCTCCCTGGAGTACTCCGCCTTCGGAAGCTCCACCCCGGAACGCTCCGCCAGATATTCGACAGCTTCGATAAATGTATAATTCTCATATTCCATCAGAAACGTAAAGACATTCCCTCCGGCGCCGCAGCCAAAGCAGTAATACATCTGCTTCTGCCTGCTGACGGAAAAAGACGGAGACTTTTCATTATGAAACGGACAGAGACCGAAATAGGAGCTGCCCTTTTTCTGCAGCTTCACATATCCGGAAATCACATCCACGATATCATTTTTCATCCGTACTTCTTCGATCAAATCTTCCGAATAATACATTCTGACCTCCCAAAAAATTCCCTATATGTTATATATTCGACAAAACTTATAAATTTCCTTCCTGTAATTCAAGAAAAAAGTCACGAAAAAACTACTTCGACCATGCTTCCGGCATAAAATACTCCTCATACTTCTTCACCGCGTAATTATCGGTCATTCCGGCAATATAGTCGCACACGATCTGTTCCCGGCAGTTTCCCGGAAGATCAATGGCATGAAGAAACTGCTCAGGCAGCAGCTCCAGGTGTGTAAGATAATACTCATACAGCCGGTGGATCAGGTCCACTGCCTTATCCTCCTCCCCCTTTGCCTTGGGGTTGAGGTATACATGATAAAACATAAATTTCCGAAGCTCCTTCATGGCCTGCCCCACTTCCTCGGACATGAGGATCTCCGGTCTGTCCATGCTGTGCACGATCACGTCATGGACCATGGTATCCAGCCTGCGTTTTCCGGTATCCCCCAGTGTATTCCGGATTTCCTTCGGAATTTCCTCTTCTGTTAAAATACCGCCCCGCACAGCGTCATCGATATCATGGTTGATATAGGCAATCTTATCTGACAGGCGGAGCACCTGCCCCTCCAGCGTGTGCGGCGTACCGGCCGTCTTGTGGTTCAGAATGCCGTCCCGTACCTCCCATGTCAGATTCAGCCCTTTTCCCTGTCTCTCAATATACTCCACAACACGGACGCTCTGCTCATTATGCGCAAAATGATACACCGAATTCAGCGCCCTCTCCCCCGCATGCCCAAAAGGCGTATGTCCCAGGTCATGCCCCAGGGCGATCGCTTCCACCAGATCTTCATTTAAACGAAGCGCCTTGGCAATCGTACGCGCATTCTGCGACACCTCCAGCGTATGTGTCAGCCTGGTACGGTAGTGATCGCTTTTGGGCTGTAAGAATACCTGCGTCTTCTGCTTCATCCGCCGGAACGCCTTGCAGTGCAGGATCCTGTCCCGGTCACGCTGAAACACCGGGCGTATGTCACATTCCTGCTCCGGGCGCTCCCTCCCTCTTGACTCCCTGCTGAAGGACGCGTATGGACTCAAGTACTCCAATTCCCTTTCTTCCAGTTGTTCTCTGATCGTCATCATCCGCTGCCTCTTTCAAATCCTGAACTCCCTATTATATTATATTCAAAACCTGTCGGGAATTTCCTCTAATTTTCCAAAAGAGGAAATTCCCGGCCTGAATGTAAGCTTATGCCGACAGTTCCCGGTTATCCTTTCAGACGCTTTTCAATCGCGTCCACCACAGTTTCCAGAACTTTGATCCTTGCATAATATTTGCAGTTGCCTTCCACCACAATCCAGGGGGCGTATTCCGTGGAAGTCCGGATCAGCATCTCGTTGACCGCATCCTCATACTGATCCCACTTTTCCCGGTTGCGCCAGTCCTCATCCGTGATCTTCCACTGCTTTTCCGGATTTTCCTGGCGTGCCTTAAAGCGGCGCTCCTGCTCATCCTTATCGATCTGCATCCAGAACTTCATGACAACAGCGCCCGCATCCGCCCAGTCCTTTTCCATATCGTTCATCTCCTTATAAGCCCGCTGCCACTCCTGCTTCGTACAGAAGCCCTCAATCCGCTCCACCATCACGCGGCCGTACCAGGTCCGGTCGAAGATCGCGATGTGCCCGTCCTTGGGCACTGCCCGCCAGAACCGCCACAGGTAATGATGGGCTTTTTCAATATCATTGGGAGAAGCCGTAGGATTCACGACAAATCCGCGGGGATCCATCTTCTCGGTGAGACGCTTGATGGCGCCGCCCTTGCCGCCGGCATCCCAGCCTTCAAATCCCAATATCACCGGAATCCGCCTCCGGTACAGCTCCCCGTGCAGGAGCTCCATTTTCTTCTGCAGCTTCTCCAGCTTCTTCTTATACTCTTCCTTCGTATAGCTTAAGGTCAGGTCCGCATTCCGGAGGATGGACTCCTGAAGGTCGTTCACATTTTTCGCGGCCTCCTCCGCCACCGCCGATACCTGTACGTTTTCCTCCATGGACCGGATCGCCTTCACCGCATCGGCCTCTGCCTTTTTATGCTGTACCTTTTCGATCTGCTGTGCCAGCGCCTTAATGACCGCCGAATAGATCTTTACCGTCGCGAAACGCTTATCCGTGGCTTCCACGATCATCCACGGGGCATAATCCGTGTCCGTCTTCTGCAGCATCTCTTCCATGATCGCCTGGTATTCGTCGAAGCGCTTGTTCCTCTCCAGGTCCCCTTTGCTGACCCTCCATGCGGTCTCCTTGTTCTCTTTCAGCTTCTGGAAACGTTTTTTCTGTTCCTTTTTGCTGATATCCAAAAACAATTTAATCAGGACGCAGCCATCGTCCGTCAGCTGTTTCTCGAAGGAACAGATCGAATGAAAGGCATCCGGAAGCTCCGTCTTTTTGTTCTTTTTTTCAAAACGGTCGATCAGGACCTTCCTGTACCAGCTTCCGTCAAATACGGCAATCCTTCCCTTTGCCGGAGTCTTTGTCCAGAATCTCCACAGGAACGGATGCATCTTTTCCTCCTCTGATTCACGCTGGATCGCATGTACCTCAAACCCGCGCGGATCCAGACTCTGAATTAGCTTCCCGATCTGCAGCCCCTTGCCTGCGGCGCCAAAACCTTCGAACACGATCATCACCGGGATCTTCAGGCTCTTGCACTGTCTCTGCAGTTCTCCCAGTCTGCTTTCCAGAAGCGGCATTTTATCCTTGTATTCTTCTTTTGACATTTCCTTCGACAAATCCACTTTTTCCAGCATTTTCTTTTCCTCCCGTATTTTTTTGTTTTTTGCTGTTGTTGCTTTGTCAATCGTATTTGTTTCTGATCAGCTATATTTTCTGACAATTTCGTTCATAATATCCCACTTTTTTTCCATATCCTCTACCAGCTTGAACTGTGTCCTGCAGCGGTCCAGATTATGCCCCTCTCTGTGGATCTTGAAATAGACATCTCCCTCCAGATAATCCGCCAGAAAACGGATCCCGCACTCGAAGGTCATCACCTTTGCCCCCATGGGAAGCATCTCCAACTCCTTCGCTGTAAGACTGCCCGCGCATCCCTCGACAAAGCCTTTTGTGTACAGCTCGAATAACTCCATATCACATTCCACCTTGTCCAGATCCGTCTCATCCTCTGCCGCCGTGCTGGCCCCAAAGCGGATGGAATCCCCGAAGTCATTGACCGCAAGCCCGGGCATCACGGTATCCAGGTCAATCACGCAGATTCCCTTTCCCGTGGCATCGTCGATCATGATATTGTTCAGCTTCGTATCATTGTGGGTTACCCGAAGAGGCATCTCCTTCCTCTCGAGCATCCCTCCCAGCACACCAGTCATTTCCTCATGCGCAAAGGCAAAATCAATCTCCTTCCTGACGGACTCTGCCCTGCCGCAGACATCTGCCTCCACGGCCCGCCGAAATGCCGCAAACCTGGATTTTGTATCGTGGAACCCCTGTATGGTCTCATGCAGGGTATCTGCCGGATAATCTGCCAGCATCCTCTGGAAATTGCCGAAGGAAAAAGCGCTCTGGTAAAAGTTCTCCGGCTTTTTCACCTGATCGTAGCAGGACGCTCCGGTGATGAACTGATATGCCCGCCAGTATTCTCCTTCCGAGTCTATGTAGTATGGCTTTCCGTCCAAAGCCGGAATCACATTCAGCGTTTCCCGCTCCGGATCTCCGCCCTTCTCCAGGATCCGCTCTCGCAGATAGGTCGTCACGTTCATGATATTTTCCATCAGCTCTATGGGCCTGGTAAAGATCTGCCGGTTCATATGCTGCAGGATCTTTTTATACTGCCCCTTTTCCGGATCATCATATATAAGCAGGTAGGTATCGTTAATGTGCCCGCTGCCATATGGCTCCACAGAGACCAGGTTCCCGCGGGAGCTGAAATTATTGATCGCGTCTGTTTTTCCCTTATCATTTTCTTTCCTCATCGTCAATCCTCCCATAAATCTTCCGGATAGAAGCCTTCCGCTTTCAGTCTCTGCATCGCCGCAACTACAACCGGCTTATCTTCTTTATATGTTACGCCATACCACTTGTCCGCAGAGGAAAGGACTGCTACGGATGCCCGGTCCTGCTCCACCAGTCCGCTGACTACACTGGGGAGAAAATACTCGCATTTGAGCGGGTTTTCCCGAA
This sequence comes from Schaedlerella sp., assembly GCF_056796775.1. Classification (NCBI taxonomy): domain Bacteria; kingdom Bacillati; phylum Bacillota; class Clostridia; order Lachnospirales; family Lachnospiraceae; genus Schaedlerella; species Schaedlerella sp. Next base: position 36,235 of record NZ_JBQIKP010000005.1, on the reverse strand, counting down.
GGCCCTTTTCCAGAAATGCCGGGAATCCTGCCTGGATCTCATCCAGGATGCTTCTCGTAAATCCCCACATATTCATGGAAACCAGCGTCTCGCCTGGAATCGGCACCCAGGTAGCCCCGTTATCCTCCGTATAGGCAATGCCGCCCTCCCTCTTTTCGATCCGGGTTCTCTCTGTAACGGCTGTGAGCTCTCCGGCATCATTGACCTCACAGATGCCCCGCGCCACATGTCCATTGTCGGTCACCGTATTCCTCAACTCATAGCCCACCATGGTGTAGCGGTATTTCTCATCATCCTCGTGAGCAGAAAGGTAGCCGTAAATCTTCTGGAATGCGTCTCTTCCATAATAGTCGTCTGCATTGATGACCGCGAAAGGCCCGTCGATCTCGTGAACAGCACTCAGAACCGCATGTGCCGTCCCCCATGGTTTCGCGCGGCCCTCCGGTACGGCAAAGCCCTCCGGGATGTCCTGGATCCGCTGAAACGCATAGGAAGTCTCCATATACTGCTCCACCCGGCTTCCAATGGCCTCACGGAAGTCCTTTTCATTTTCCTCCTTGATGATAAATACCACCTTTTCAAAGCCCGCCAGCTTCGCATCATATATGGAAAAATCCATGATAATGTGTCCCTGATCGTCCACCGGGTCAATCTGCTTCAACCCGCCGTAGCGGCTTCCCATTCCCGCAGCCATGATCACTAATACCGGTTTTTTCATTTCTTTTTCCTCCAATCCTTTCTTACGTTAATAGTATGGTCTTATTTTAACAAAAAGCCTATACATAATCAAACAATAATTACCAAAAACGCACAAAAATAGTAACAGTTCGACCTGGAATCCTTTCCATGCCAAGCCGAACTGTTACTATCCATATGGCCTTCCATATTTTTCCGCAAAAACCTGCTCATTCTATTTTTGCTTTTCCTTTTTCCTGCTCAGTAGCTCCTCCTTGAAACGCTGTCCGTTTCCCAGTTCTTCCGTCAGATTGTAGATCAATTCCTGATTTTTGCGGTTTAACTGCTCATACTTTCTGCAGAGGTTATAGTTCCTCTCCTGAATCTCATTAAATTCTGTCTGGTTTTCCGCCCCTCTTCGTGAATCTGACCGATACAGAATATAATCAACGGACACACCAAAATAATTTGCCAGAGACATCAGTATATCCGCCGCAAGCGCGTTATCCCCGTTTTCAATCCGGCTGACCGTCTGCTGTGAAATATTGATCCTGCCTGCTAGTTCCTCCTGACGCAGTCTTCTCTCCTTGCGCAGTTCTTTTACCCGATTTCGCACCATAACTTAAGCCCTCCATACTACTCTTTTTTATTTTATCGAATATCTTTTCTTATGCTACCCGAATATAATGTAAGATATTACTTCCCTTCAGAGTTTCCGGATTATGGTAAAAAAATAAAATAAATCAATTGGATAAATAAAAAATATTAAAAAAAACGGGTTGACATTTTTTGCAGAAAATAGTATGATGTGTCTTGTGATTTGACGTAGCGTTAGGATCACGAATGCGGAAGTGTCGGAATTGGCAGACGAGCAAGACTAAGGATCTTGTAGCTTTCGAGCTGTGTGGGTTCAAGTCCCATCTTCCGCATTCATTTAAAAGACTGGAAAGCCTTTAATTACTAGAGGCTTTCTTTTTTTATCTGCTGGAAATTGTATAATATTTATCTCACGTTGTCTCACGCTCTCAGCAGGTTTTTCACTATATGTTGTGTTTCCCCGCAAAGCACTCAACACTTTTTCTTCCCTTTCTTTTTCGTCAGAATTGCTGAAAATATAGTATTTCAAAGTTGTTGCCTCGTCTGCATGTCCTAGCATATCTTTAACAGCGCTTAAGTCAACTCCATTGTTAAAGAGCGTAGAACCATATGTTTTTCGCGGATTTTATGCAAAAAATCCACCCAGCAGTTTCTGCTAAGTGGACGCACCTGGACGATTTGTACGACAGGACTCCGGTATGGATTCTGACCATGGTAATAGTTGCTGGAGATCTTCTTTTGACGGGAATGGCCCCAGATCTTTCATACGTTCCAGTATGTAAGCCACATAGTCATATGGCTTAAGCCCCTTCAGTAACGCCGTCTCCGTGATGCTGTATACGGTCGCGCTGGCCTCCGCGCCTTTGATGCTTTTAGAGAACAGCCAGTTGCGGCGGCCAATGGCAAAGTTCTTGATCGCCCTCTCCGCTGCCGAGTTATCGATACTCAGATGTCCGTCTTCCAGATAGGCTTTGAGGTATTTTTCCTGATTTAAAGCCGATCCGTGCCATTGCCTGGTATGCAGTTGTTTCTTTCAGCTGTTCTTTGGTAAAGCCCTTTTTTAAAGGGGTAAGGGCTTCATCAAAACGCCGTCTTGCATGTGCCATGCACCCTGTCACGGTGATCTGCTCCGGAAGGCTGTGGTAAGCCTGGTATCCATCACAGGTCAGATAGCCACGGAATTCATCCCCCAGGATTTCTGCCGGATGGTAGCCACCCCTGGTCCTTTCATATTGGAAAAGGACCATCCGTGGGGATCCGCTGTATTCATCCGTAAGATACTGGAAGATGGATCGTTATGGGAGGATAGTCCGACAACGGTTGGGAGGAAACCTCTAACTCAGAAAGGAGTCTGGCAAAGACCGGATCCATCCCTTGATCCAATGCGGACGGCTTCTGCATTTGTTTTCTGATCCAATAACTGAAAGTCGACAGACAGGGGGACTTGATTTTCCTGACACCATTCTTTTCTTGACAATCCGCTTTTTTGGAAATCCTGAATCCGCTTCATCCAGAAATCTTCTTTTGTAAGGTTCGTTTCATTCATAGGCAATACTTCCTTGATTTGGAGCTATTGTATCAAAAATGATGGAGGATTCATAGATACGGATTATTTCGTGCTTACATATGAGCGGCAAACTACTTGCAAAACTTTAACAACAAACATAAACCAATTTTAAAAGCGGAGGGCTAAACCTCCGCTTTACTCTTCTTTTTCTTCATGCCGTGGGTTTGCGTTAACAATCCGGCGTATTAAATCCAATATTTCATGCTCGCTATGCCCTTTTTCATCACACCATTCAATAACAACCTTAATTTCTTTTTTATCCATTTCCATTACCTCCGTCATTCAAAACTCCTTTCCAGCTAAACCTTACATTCATCAACAGCCTGTCAAATGCAAAGGATCTGACCTATAAGGCTATTTTAAAACGAAATATAAAAACAAACAAGCCCTTAATTTAAAAAAAGATTTGTTTTTTCTTACAATTATATAAACCCATGCAGAAAACCTGCCACTGGCAGCTTTTCTGCATACGATGGTATATTAAAAGCGGAGGGCTAAGCCTCCGCTTTACATGTGACCTCTATTTGTTACTGCTCTTTAGCCATAGCAATCTTATCAAGCAATTCAACAATTTCTTCTGTCGTATACTCTTTCTTTTCTCCATTGGCAAAAATTAATCTCAGTTCATACAACATTGCCATTTTCGTATCCTGCCGTTCCTTATCTGTCATTTTATCCATAACCTCCTTCCTCCTCGTCTGTTTACAGCCGCTTACAAATCTTCTATAACTATATTGTAACCTATTCTTAGAATATTGCCAATATATTTTGAAAAAAATGCGCATCCCCCGGAGGCTTTTTGTTCTATAGGAAAATTCGGAGAAGTTACCTATAGAACAAAAAATAAAAGCGGAATACACCACTCCGCTTTTATCCCATTCACAATTATGCGATTTTTTCTTTTGCCAGTTCCGCTAATGTCGCGAATCCTGCCTTGTCGCTGACCGCCAGCTCTGCCAGCATCTTCCTGTTCATATCCACATCCGCCAGCTTCAGGCCATACATGAACTTGCTGTAGGACAGGCCGTTCATTCTTGCCGCCGCGTTGATACGCGCGATCCAAAGCTGTCTCATCTGACGCTTGCGCTGCTTTCTTCCTGCATAAGAGGAAGCTAAAGCCCTCATAACGGACTGCTTTGCCACTCTGTACTGTTTGGAACGTGCTCCCCTGTATCCTTTTGCCAGCTTCAATACTCTGTTATGTTTCTTTCTTGCGTTCATTCCGCCCTTGATTCTTGCCATTTCTTAATCCTCCTTCTATTACCCGAGTCTTAGATATACGGTAATACTTTCTTCATATTCTTTACATTTGTAGCATCTGTAATAGTGGACTTCCTGAGGTTTCTCTTCCTCTTGGTCGTCTTCTTGGTTAAGATGTGGCTCTTGTAAGCTTTGTTTCTTTTCAGCTTTCCTGTACCTGTCTTTTTGAAGCGCTTTGCCGCCGCTCTATTTGTTTTTAATTTTGGCATAATAATCTTCCTCCTTTATTGTGCTTGCCTTATAACCAGCTTGTATATTTTTAACGTTTTACGGTTAAAACCATGCTCATGTTCCGGCCTTCCAGCTTCGCCGGCTTTTCCACTACCGCAATGTCCCCCACCAGCTTGTAAAAATCATCCAATATATGCTTGCTCTGCTGGACATGTGCCATCTCTCTGCCCCGGAAACGCAAGGTCACCTTTACCTTGTTGCCCTTGAGGATGAACTTCTTAGCATTGTTCACCTTGGTATTCAGGTCATTCGTATCAATATTCGGTGACAGGCGCACTTCTTTGACTTCAACAATTTTCTGCTTTTTCTTCGCTTCCTTTTCTTTTCTTGTCAGCTCATACTTATACTTTCCGTAATCGATGATCTTACACACCGGCGGCTTTGCTCCCGGAGCGATCTTCACCAGGTCAAGCTCCGCCTCCTGGGCGATCCTGAAAGCATCCCTCGCTGACATGATCCCTAACTGTTCCCCATCCTCACCGATCAGACGAACCTCTTTATCTCTGATCTGTTCGTTAATCATTAACTCACTAATTGTCGTATACCTCCGTCACATGAATTTCCATTGGGCTGTCGCAAATTAAAAAAACGAGTGAACAGATATCCACCCGACAATTCACAGACATACGGCTGTCATAAAATACTCCGACCCAGCCCTGTGTCCTGTGTCAATATCAAACCGATAGTCGCCCGCTTGCGCTATGGTGAGAGTGGATACTCTGCTTTGTTTTTCGCTTTACGCAAGGAATAATCTAGCACACTTCCCATCAATTGTCAACACATTTTTCAAATTATTCCGCAAATTCATTACTATTTATGGTCTCTTCATACACATGCGTAAAAACAGCCGTCAAAGCTGTCTGCAGACACCCTGTGAACGGGAACGAGATTTTGACATGATTCGCGTTACCTCTTGTATTTCCCTGTACTTTATGTCATAATCCTATATGTCTGACGTACAGAACACAAAAACATGTACAAATTCACCAAAACCATATGAGGAGGGCTTTATAATATGAAAAGCAGCAGAAGCAACTTTACAAGCCGGATCGGCTTCATCCTCTCCGCCGCCGGGTCGGCGGTGGGGCTGGGGAACATCTGGCGGTTTCCCTATCTGGCGGCGCAGTACGGCGGGGGCACGTTCCTGCTCTGCTATATCATCCTGGCCGTCACCTTCGGGTTCGCCCTGATGACCGCGGAGATCGCCCTGGGACGCAAGACGGGCTTAAGCGCCATCGGAGCCTTTTCCGCTTTGAATAAGCGGTACCGTTTTGTAGGCGTCCTGGTCACCCTTGTGCCGGTCATCATCTTCCCCTACTACTCCGTCATCGGCGGATGGGTCATCAAATACTTTTTCACCTTCCTGACGGGCGGTGTGTCCGCGGCGGCTGAGGATACCTATTTTACCGGCTTTATCTCCGGTGTATCAGAGCCCATCGTCTGGTTTGTGATCTTTACGGCGATCGCGGCGGCGGTGGTGATCTGCGGCGTGGAAAAAGGGATCGAAAAAGTCAGCAAGGTCATGATGCCGCTGCTGGTAGTCCTGACTGTTGGCATCTCCCTGTATGTGCTGACCATCGACGGCGCCATGGAAGGTGTCAAATACTACGTCCTGCCCCATATGTCCGACTTTTCACTCAAGACACTGCTCTCTTCCATGGGACAGTTGTTTTACTCCATGTCCCTTGCCATGGGCATCATGATCACTTACGGTTCCTATATGAGCAAATCCACCAATCTGGAAAGCTCCGTCAGGCAGATCGAGATCTTTGACACCGGCATCGCCTTTTTCGCCGGACTGATGATCGTGCCCGCAGTATTCGCCTTTTCCGGCGGAGACCCGTCTGCCTTAAAAGCAGGCCCGGGGCTGATGTTCATCACCCTTCCGAAGGTCTTTGCCAGCATCCGGTTCGGCGGATTTTTAGGCACGGTCTTCTTTGTGCTTGTATTTTTTGCGGCGATCACCTCCGCCATCTCCCTGATGGAAACCATCGTATCCATCCTGATGGACTTTTTCCACTGGTCCCGCCGCAAAACCAGCATCCTGGTGTTTATCTATTCCCTGCTCATGGGCGTTCCCTCTTCCCTGGGATTCGGGATCTGGGATTTCGTCAAGCCCCTGGGCATGTCTATCCTGGATGCATGGGACTTCATCAGCAACAGCATCCTGATGCCGATTGTGGCGCTGCTGACCTGTTTCTTTGCAGGGTTTGTCATCAAGCCCAAGGCCATCATTGATGAGGCATGCGCCGAAGGTGCCGACTTCAAAGGGAAGCATCTGTTTACCGTGGTCATCAAATGGGTGGCCCCCGTCATCCTGGTTGCCATCCTCATCAGTTCGATCCTGAACGCCCTCGGCATCTTTGTGATGTAGCAAATACAATGGAGGCAGCCGGATCACTTACTCCGGCTGCTCCCCGGAGAGGAGCTTCCTGGCCGTGAAGAAAAACAGGAGCATCGTCACGGCAACGGATGTAAAGTCTGCAACCGGCTCCGCCCGGTAGACCCCGTCCACACCCATAAATCTGGGAAACAGAACCGCAAGAGGCACCAGGAGCACGATCTTGCGGAGCAGCGCGATCACCAGAGATACTTTTGCCTGTCCCAGCGCCAGGAAGGTCGTCTGGCAGCCCATCTGGATTCCGAAGATCGTGATCCCCAGGAAGTAAACCGGCATATACCGGCAGGTCAGCATGGTCAGTTCTTCATTGCTGGAAAACAGCCGCGCGTAAAACTCTGGCCGCAGCACCGCGATCCCTGCAAACACCATGGTTCCGGCAAGGCAGACCAGCACCATCCTCAGGAAGGTATCTTTCACCCGCTTCAGGTTGCCTGCGCCGTAATTATAGCTCATAATCGGCTGCACCCCCTGGGCGACGCCCTGTACCGGGATAGTGATCAGCTGCATCACGCTGGCCATGATGGACATGGTGCCCACATACATGTCACCGCCGTATTTCTGCAGCCCTGTGTTCAGTGTGATCATCACCAGACTTTCCGTGCTCTGCATAATGAACGGGGAGATTCCAAGCGCGCCGATGCCCAGCACCGTTTTCTTATCCAGACGGATCTGTTTTCTGCGAATCCGGATCACACTGTTTGAACCGGTCAGAAACCGCAGCACCCACGCCGCGCTTAATGCCTGGGAAATGACCGTGGCAAGGGCTGCTCCCCGGACTCCCATATGGAATCCGAAGATCAGCACCGGGTCCAGGATGATGTTGGTCACCGCGCCCAGGAGAACGGAAAGCATGGCGATTTTCGCATTGCCCTGGCCGCTGATGTAGGTATTGAGCCCCAGAGCGAACTGGACAAAAACGGTGCCCGCCAGATAGATTGTGATGTACTCCCTGGCATGGACAATGGTGTTGTCACTGGCGCCGAAGGCATACAGGATGGGGGTCTTGAATGCCTGGAATACTACGGTCAGCACCACGGAAAACAACAGAAGCATGGCCACGCTGGTTCCCAGAATCTTCTCCGCGCCTTCATAGTTTTTCTTTCCAAGCTGGATGGACGCCTGGGGGGCGCCTCCCATACCGGCAAATGCGCTGAAGGCAGAGATCACCATCAGGATCGGGGCCGTAACCCCGACCCCGGTCAGGGCCAGCTCCCCGTAGCCCGGGATATGTCCGATGTAAATCCTGTCCACAATGTTATACAGCACATTGATCACCTGGGCCGCCACCGCCGGCAGGGCCATACTCACCATCAGCCTTCCAAGAGGCGCGCTCCCAAGTCTTTCGTCATTTTTTACCATTCTCTTCGGACCCTTCCTTCCCGTCACCATCCTTCTTGAGCATCCGCATGATCAGATCCACGGAGCCCTGTATCCCATAGCTGGCGCTGTTGATGCACAGATCATAGTTTCTGGCCTTGCCCCAGTTCCTTCCGGTATAAAATTTGTAGTATTTCACATGATCTTTATCCAGTTTGGTCAGGAGACGCTTTGCCTCCTTCTCGTTCTCGTACCCGCGCACCTCCATGATCCGCCGTACCCGCTGCTCCAGGGGCGCCGTGATAAAGATGCTGATGTGTGGAATCCGGTTATTGGTCAGGATGGCGTCCGCGCACCGCCCCATGACTACAAAATCCTCTTTTTTTGCCATATCGCAGATCAGGTCGCTCTGGTTAAAGAAGATGGCGTCCTTTTTCGGCAGTCCGTGATACCGGCTGAACTCCCTTAACTTTTCTTTGATCGTAGACTTGGGCGCCGGGGCAAATGCCGGAACCGTGCTCAGATACCGGGACTGGTGGTTCTCTCCTTCCTTGTACGGATAACCGCCCTTGTCATGTACATAATCCTTCTCCGCCTCCAGGCGTTTTAATACCTCGTCGAAGATCTCCACATCGTAGTAGTTGATCTTTAAGGTGTCTGCCAGGGTAAATCCGATCTCGCTCCCTCCGCAGCCGTAGGTACGCCCGATGCAGATGATCAGATGGTCGTTTTTTGAAAAACGGGACTGCAGGTTCAGCATATTCAGCTTGGCCATCTTCTGATCCAGAATATCCCCTTTGATGAAGCTGGTAGGCAGCTCCGTCACTTCTTTTAAGATCTCGTCGTATTTGACCATGATCCGGTGGCGCGCCGCACGGTCCTGGATCGTCCGCGCCATGTTGCTGATCAGAGCCAGCTCATTTCTCAGGATATACGCCTGGTTCCGCTCGTGCATCATGCGGAAGGTTTCCTCGATGCAGTCCTCTTTTTTCCCGTTGAACACGCGCCCCAGAGAGGAACCAAGCTCTCTGTAGACTTCCTCATCCAGATCATAGATCCGTCCCGCAAGCTCATGCAGATTTTTCTCTTCATTTGACATGTGATTCCCCTCCTATCTGAAAAACAATACGGTATCCAGCAGGAATACCGGAACCAGAACCGCCAGCGACCAGCCCATATACCCGAAAAACGACGGCATATGGATACCGTTTTCATCCGCAATGGATTTTACCATGAAGTTGGGCGCATTTCCGATATACGTGTTGGCACCCATGAACACTGCGCCGCAGGAAATGGCCGTCAGCACCTTCACCGGAACCTGTCCGAGGGAAGTCGCAAGCCCCCCTGTAAACCCAATGGCCCCCGCCGTCGTGAGAAATACCAGGTATGTAGGCGTGTTATCCAGAAAACTGGACAGCACCCCGGTCACCCAGAACATCTGAAACGGCTCTGTGATCCCAAGCTGGGAGCCCATTCCTTTCAGGATTGCCAGAGCCGGCTGCATGGTGATGAAAATTCCGATGAACAGGATTCCCACTTCCTTGATGGCCCCCCAGGTAAAATGGTTTTTCTTCCGGATCTCCGGGCTGGTGGTCTTGAAGGATAAATATGCCGCCGCCAGGATGATCACGATCTCGATCAGGGCCGGGAAGCCAAGCGCCACTTCCCCGAATATATGGATTCCCCGGACATGGCCCTCCGGCGTCTTAAACAAGGGCATATCCGGCAGCATTCCGCTTAAGATCACCGCCGCCACAATCATGGCGATGAAGATCAGGTTGTGCAGCCCCCGGATGCGGATCTTTGTTCCGGGCCTGCTGATATCAGGCTTGCGCCCCCTTGCCATGTCCCGGCGGTATCTCTTCATGTCCACCCTGTAAAAGATAAACAAAATCAGCACCATATTGAACAGCATAATGGGGAACAGATGCAGGCTCCAGAAAAACGGAACCCCTCTGGAAAATCCCATCAAAAGCGGCGGGTCACCGATGGGTGTCAGGCAGCCTCCGATGTTGGACACCAGAAATATAAAAAACACCATGATATGGGAACGGTTTCTGCGCCAGGCGTTCATCTTGATCACCGGACGGATCAGCAGCATACTGGCTCCCGTCGTCCCGATCCAGCTGGACAGCAGCGTCCCGATGGTCAGCAGGATGATATTCACCCTGGGGGAACCGGCCAGGTCGCCTTCCATGGTGATATTGCCCGATACGCAGAACAGACCGAACAGCAATACGATAAACGTCAGATAATCATTGACCAGACATTCCAGAACAGTTTCCACCGCCCTCCCCGGACCATAGAAAAATCCGAAGGGCAGGATAAACAGACAGGACCAGAAGGCCACCGCCAGCGGCTGATGGGACTCCCACCATTCCGGTTTTATCAGGGGAAGCACCGCAATGCAGAACAACAGCCCCGCAAAGGGAATGCACAGCCACAGCGGAATCGGCGTGGATGCCGCCTTGGCCCCTTCTGCTGCCAGGGCGGTAGAAGGACTGCAGAGAACCGCTGCTGTGAGGCTTCCCAAAAACATCATACACTTTTTCAATGTTACAACCTCCTCATCAAGCTTTTTAGATCTTCTTTCAAAACAGCAGCAACAGGATAAAAACGGCGGCACGCTGTTTTGAAACAATTTTAACTACGAGGCACATTATAAGCAAATCTCCGTCGAAATTCAAGTAAAATTTTCGCCTATCCCAACTCCCTTCCTGACGCAAAAATCGGAATATTCAACAAAACTCCTTGTTATCTGCCGGATTTTTTCCGCATAAGCTATAGCAGAGTCTTATTATGAGGAGCAGAACAATGCCTAACTATCGAAATCTGAAAATCGCCCTTGGCATCGAGGCCGCTGCGGTGGCCCTATGCGCCGTCCTGCTGGCATCCGGCGTCACACCAGGCACAGAGCCTTCCCAGCCCCAGGCGTCGGACAGAAAAGCGGTCTCTGCAGAGGATTCCCGGGATTTAAAGCAGACCGCCGCAGGAATATGGAAAAAAGAATCCGCAGAAAACCAGGATGCCGGCCGAAATGCAGATTCGGGAAATCCGGATTCCGAACAGAAGGATTACATAAAATGGGTGGATTTTGATGTGACGGCAGAGGCCATGAAGCGGGCCTGCCAGTATGACACGGACACCTACGGAAAAGAAGTCCACCTGGACTGGATCGACCTGCTTGCGATCCTGGGCGCAAAATACGGAGGGGATTTCAAGCGGTACCGCGCAGACGACCTGGACAGCATCGCGGAAACACTTCTCTCCGGTGAGTCTGCCGTAGGAGATTATACAAAGGATATGAAATATTTTCCCTATTACAGGGAAGCATATGGAGCGGTGCTGGGAGGCATGGTCGGAGAATATCAGTTGGAACAGCCCCCGGGCACTGACAGCAGACCGAAAAAAAGCGAGGCAGAATCCACAGAGGAAACGTCCGCGCACCGGAAATCCTGCTACGGTCTGAAGGCGTTCTCTCCCATTGCAAAAGGATTCCCCTATTCGGATTTTGACGACTTCGGGGCGGCAAGAAGCTATGGATACCGCCGCAGCCATCTGGGCCATGACATGATGGGACAGGTGGGCACCCCCATCATCAGCGTGGAATCCGGTAAGGTTACAGCCCTCGGCTGGAATCAGTACGGCGGCTGGCGAATCGGGATTGAAAGCTTTGACGGAAAGCGGTATTACTACTATGCACATCTGCGGCAGAACCGGCCTTATGCCGAAGGATTGAAGGAGGGGGATATCGTACAGGCCGGAGACGTGATCGGATACATGGGCCGCACCGGATACAGCAAGAAAGAAAACGTAAACAATATCGATGAATCTCATCTCCACTTCGGACTGCAGCTCATCTTCGACGAATCCCAGAGGGAAGGCAGCGGGGAAATCTGGGTCAGCGGATATGAGCTGGTCCGTTTTCTTTCCGGAAACCGCTCCGAAGTGATCCGGAACGATGAGACAAAAGAATGGACACGGATCTATCAGATACAGGATCCCTCCGTGCCGGCATCCTAGACAGAGGATTTTCTTTGTTTTCGAGAATAATTTTAATCCCCGGCGGAGATTCTATATACTGATAGAAACGGTTCATGTATGCCGTGCAGGAAAGGACTCTGATTTGTATGATAGATAAAATTTCTAAAAAAGTGATGCCCTCCTTTGAGGAAAATATTGCCTATATGGATAAGCTCCTTCCGGTGAAGGAGAGCTTTGATATCATCCGCCGGGATATTGTGATCGGAGAACGGGAGGCAACCTTTTATTTCATTGACGGTTTTACCAAGGATGAGACTTTAGTGAAGATCATGGACGCTTTCTTCCGGGTGACGCCCGATGACATGCCGGAAGATGCGACCACATTTGCCAGGACAAAGATCCCCTACGTGGAAGTGGATGTCCTCGGCGATTACGACCAGGTCATGCGCAACATCCTCTCCGGAATGACCTGCCTGTTCATCAGCGGCTATGAGGTGTGCATTGCCATCGACTGCAGGACTTACCCTGCCAGAAGCGTAGGGGAGCCGGAAAAGGACAAGTCTCTCCGGGGCTCCCGGGATGGTTTTGTAGAGACCATCGTATTCAACACTGCCCTGATCCGGCGGCGGATCCGCGACCCTCATCTGGTCATGGAGATGACAGAAGCCGGTCAGACCTCCCGGACAGACATTGCCATCTGTTATATCCAGGACCGTGTGGACAAGGACCTGCTGAACAATATAAAGCAGCGGATCGACGCGCTCCATATGGACGACCTGCGCATGAACCAGCAGAGCCTGGCTGAGGCGATCTACCACCGGAAATGGTTCAATCCCTTTCCCAAGTTTAAGTTCACAGAGCGCCCGGATACCGCGGCTGCCTGTCTTCTGGAAGGAAAGGTGGTGATCCTGGTGGATAATTCCCCCTCCGCCATGATCCTGCCCACCTCCATCCTGGATATTGTGGAAGAGGCCAATGACTATTATTTCCCGAAGATCACAGGAACCTACTTAAAGATCTCCCGGGCGGTCATTGCATTTCTCACCGTGTTCCTGACGCCTGTATTTCTGCTTTTTATGCAGAACCTAGACTGGCTGCCGGAAGTATTTTCCTTTGTAGCGGTCAAAGACATGGTCAATATCCCTCTGGTGTTCCAGCTCCTGCTCCTGGAGGTTGCCATCGACGGTCTCCATCTGGCGGCGTTGAATACGCCCAGCATGCTCAGTACCCCCTTAAGTGTGATCACCGCCCTGGTGCTGGGGGAATTTTCCGTATCCTCCGGCTGGTTCAACGCAGAGGTGATGCTGTATATGGCCTTTGTCGCCATGGCGAATTATGCCCAGCCCAACTTTGAGCTTGGATATGCCATGAAGTTCATGCGGATCCTCCTTCTGATCCTGACAGCCTTATTCAACTGGATCGGGTTCGCGGCAGGCTGCGTCATCGTGTTCTGCTTCCTGCTCTTTAATAAGACGCTGACCGGAAGAAGCTTTCTGAATGTGAAAATGAATTGAGTAAGGAACTGTGCAAAAATAACTTGCTTTTTTGCGCAGTTCCTAAAGTACGCCTGCCACTGGCAGCCTTTCTGCATACGATGGTATGTGAGGCGGAAGTCCCGCAGCCCTTCCGCTTCACTTTACAGCTCCCTGCTCAATCTTTCTCCCAGCACCTTTTTTGAAACAGGCTTTTTGTAAAATAGAACAGAGAGCGCATACTCCAAAGCACCTCCCGCCAGGATCAGGACAACCCCGATCAGTGCGGCCCGCACCAACGCCCCCATATCTTCCCCCAGAAAATCCGACCGCAAGATCGGCATCATGAAAAACGAATTGAAGCCGGACAGAGAAAAATACATCACAAGAAGTGCCGGAAATGATTTATACAGAACTCCTGTAAAAGCCAGGATCACTGCCGCTAAAACCTCCAGAAAGACGAGATGCATGGCACTCTGAGCAGTCTTGTCCGGATAAATGAGGACGATCACCGCTTCTTTCAGAACAACGATCAGATACGCTGCCAGTGTTGTGCACAGACTCATCACTGCCGGAACCGATGTCTGCAGTTTTTTTCTGGCAGGAGAGGCCAGCACGATATCAACCGCATTTAAAGTAAAAAGAATCTGCCCGGGTATCATTGCGCAGGCCAGCAGCATGAACCCGTCCAGCGGCATCGTAATTCCTGCCAGTTCTAGGGCAAAGCATAACAGATCTGCTGCCGTGAATACGATCAGCAGCACCAGATTTGTTTTGATTCCAAACCCGTAACGTAATAACCGGATTCCCAGTTTCATATCATTGATCATAATATCCTCCCTTCACTTTCCTCATTGCTTTGCTTACGGTCAGAACACTGGCCAGGACTCCAAGGGCGAGAAACAGCAGCTCAAATCCAACCCGGAACCGCCATGATCCTGACTGGAACACACAAAACAGACATCCCAGAACCAGAAACGCCGAAATCTGCCCTATACAGACATTGACCGCAAGTCCGCCCCCATACCTTGCCAAAAATGTGCCCGCTGCGGAAAAAACATAAGAAACCATTGCCATAAGCAGCAGCCCTCCCCAGTGCCCTGCATACAGCTCACAGACCGCCAGGATTCCAAAAGCTGTCAGGAGCTTGCGCAGCAGATCCAATATCAGCGCATTTTTCATGATCTCCATTCCCATGCCGGAGGTCCGAAGAACCTCCATCCTTTCCGACTCCTTTGCCATCAGCCCGGAAAACAGCCAGTGATCGGAAAGGATCTCCGCCATCGTCAGAAGCATTGCCGTCGCCGTCAACCCCAGTTCTCCGAAAATGCTTACGATGCCTATGCCGATTCCCACCAATACCGCAGGCATCAGGAGAAATATGCACACCTTGTATGAAAAAGAAGAAAAGACCAGATAGCTTTTTATTTTTTTCTTCATAAGCCTGAATCCCTTCCTTTCCGGGGGCTGTTTACAGTGTTTGCTTTCATCACCGCCACGCAGATCTGAGAAAGGGTGGGTATCTCCACGGCGATGTCCAGTCCGGCCAGACGTTCCAGATCCCGGGTCCGGCAGATCCCCTCAAACCCATAGGAATTCCTGCTCATAGAAAAAAGAACCTCCCCTGTCTGATCGGCATCCGATGCCTCCCCTTTTACCAGAGCGTATTCTTCCTTCAGATCTTCTACAAACCCTTCCTCTACGATCGTCCCATGCTCCATGATGAGGCAATAGTCCGTCACATTTTCCATATCCGCGATATTGTGGGTGGAAAAAAAGATCGAGCGTTCTCCGTCCCCCTCCTCCAGATAGTCCCGCATCCTGTCGCAAAGCTGCTCCCGCATGAGAGGGTCCAGCGGGGATGCGGGTTCATCCATGATCAAAAGCTCCGTATCCCTGGACAGCACTGCCGCCAGCATCAGCTTCATCCGGTTGCCGTCGGAAAGCTTTTTCACGCTCTTCGTCATAGACCGGCTGATCCCCATGTCTTCGCAGAGTTCCCGGAACCGTTCTTTCTGAAAGCCCGCAAACAGCAGCCCGCTGATCTCCTCCACCTGACGAATGGTCCAGTGGGGCAGATAATAGCTGCCTGGTCCCGTATAGCCGATCCGCTCCTGCACGCTGCCGTCCAGCTTCCGACTCCGATCCCCAAAGTAGGACACCTCCCCCTGGAAATCCAGCCGGATGCCGGAGAGTATGTTTAAAAGCGTGGTCTTACCCGCCCCGTTTTCCCCGATCAATGCCGTGGCAAAGCCCCTGGGAATCTCCAGTCTCGGAATCGAAAGCTGAAAGTCGCCGTATTTCTTATTCAGATTGCCTGCCTGTATTACGCTTTCCTGTTTTTGCTCTGCCTGTTTCATATCCTCCCGCCCTTTCTGTTTGTCTGCGTGTCTATATCTTCCGGTTATTCCGGTCCGTTTTTTTGCTCCTCGCTCATGTCCAGCAATACCCGCAGCGTCATTTCCAGGTCACTTCGCGGCATACCTGCGATCTCCGCGGCATGGATTGCCTCCGTCAGGGCTTCTTCCACCCGGCGCAGATGCTGTTCCTTAAGCATCTCGCTGTCCTGGGCATTGACATAGAAGCCCTTTCCCTGGACAGCGGTCACCAGCCCCTCCGACGCAAGCTGCTCATACGCTTTCATCGTGGTAATGACACTGATCTTCAATTCCTTCGCCAGACTGCGGATGGAAGGAAGATACTCTCCCTCCTTCAGCCTGCCAGCCAGAATGTCCGTCTTCAGCTGTTCCGCAATCTGCTGATAAATGGGTATCCCGGAATTTTGTAATAGTTTCAAATCATCACCACTTTCATTTTTATCTGTTCATATGTTATATATACACTATAATCAGATATTTGTCAAGTACTTGAGGTAAAAATTACACCTGTAAGGTTACTGTGAATAGTAACCCTGTAAGATTGACCGAACACTCGCCGGGACGAAAAAAGCTGCGGTACAGACCAAAAATCTGTACCGCAGCTTTTTATGAAGCAGTATGAAAGCAGTTCCTTACATTCTATAGATCTCCAAGCAGCTTGTCAATGCTGACCAGCTTTACACTCAGCACAAAAATCTCTGTTGCCACCCTCAGCTCCTCCAGAGTCGGATACGAGGGCGCGATCCGGATATTGCTGTCCTTCGGATCCTTTCCATAAGGATAGGTCGCTCCCGCGTCCGTCATCACCAGGCCCGCTTCCTTTGCCTTTGCGACAATGGCCTTCGCGCAGCCGTCCATGGCGTCAAATGATATAAAGTATCCGCCCCGGGGCGCGATCCAGGAACCAATCTCCAGTCCTCCCAGTTCTTTTTCCAGGGTATTCAATACCGTATCGAACTTGGGCCGCAGGATCTCCGCATGCTTCTTCATATGCTGCACCATTCCGGAAATATCTCCGAAAAATCTGGCATGGCGGAGCTGGTTCACCTTATCATGTCCGATCGTCTGTACCCGCATCTGCTTGCGGATCTCCACCAGGTTTGCGTCCGATGCCGCAAATGCCGCGATTCCGGAGCCCGGAAAGCTGATCTTGGATGTGGACGCAAACTTGTACACCAGATCCGGATTGCCTTCTTTTTTACATTCCATGAAAATCTCGATCAGGTAATCCTGCTTATCATCATACAGGTGATGGATGCCGTATGCGTTATCCCAATAGATACGGAAATCCTTTGCCGCTGGTTTCAGACACGCGAAACGGTGAACCGTCTCGTCCGAATAGGTGATTCCCTGCGGATTGGAATACTTGGGAACGCACCAGATCCCCTTAATGGTCTCGTCTTCTGCAACCAACTTTTCCACGATGTCCATATCCGGTCCCATCGGCGTCATCGGAACAGTTATCATCTCAATCCCGAAATGCTCCGTGATCGTAAAATGTCTGTCATACCCTGGCACCGGACACAAGAACTTCACCCTTTCCAGCTTTGCCCATGGCGTGCTGCCCATTACGCCGTGGGTCATCGCGTGGGAGATCATATCGTACATCACATTCAGGCTGGAATTTCCGAAAATAATGATATTATCCTTTGGAACCTCCATCATGTCTGCCAGAAGCTGCTTGGCTTCCCGGATTCCGTCCAGGACCCCGTAGTTTCTGCAGTCAATGCCCTCGTCGCAGATCATATCTGATTCCCTGTGCAGTACGTCCATCATTTCCATAGACAGATTGAGCTGAGCTATAGACGGCTTTCCCCTGGACATGTCCAGACTCAGTTTCTTCGCCTTGACCGCTTCAAACTCCTGTTCCAGTTCCTTCTTTAATGCTTCCAGTTCTTCCGCATTCATCTCTCTGTATGACGGCATAATCTCAACCTCCAAACTTAAGGAGCTGTCATGAAATACTATTGGTATCTGTTTTTACAATCGCCAGGAGCTGCCTCCTGCTTCTCAATACTATTTCGTGACAGTTCCTGACTCACCAACTTGTCACCGTTTGCTATTGTATATAATTTTCGGCAATTCGTCAAGAAAAAACTGCTCTGTCAGACTAAAGTAGGGACAATGGGTTATAATTTTTTGAAAAAAATTCAAAAAATTATTCACACATTTCTTCCACACACATATTATGGAACTGTAAACAATCAATTTGGAGGATTTCAAAATGAGTGATTTAAGCGCAACAAACTGTGGATGCGGATGTGAAAATTCCTGTGGCGGCGGTCTCTTCGGAAGCGGCGGAAACAATTCCTGTCTGTGGATCATCCTGCTTCTCATCTTCTGCGGCGGATGCGGCAACGGCTGCGGCAGAATGAGCGACGGATGCGGATGCGGCAATGACAGCTGCCTGTGGATCATCCTGCTTCTCATCTTCTGCGGCGGATGCGGCAATGGCTGTGGCAGAATGAATGATGGCTGCGGATGCGGATGCTAATTTTTTGAAGCGGTAAGCCTGTTGCGGCGCGGCTGTCTCCGGCAGCTCTGCCGCACCGGCAGGCGTTCCCCTCCCCGGTGCCCTGTTTCGTACCGGGGAAATTTTCACATATCGTTCCTATTCAAAATAAATATCGCTTTCATTATGCTGAAGCATAGCGCTAAATAAGGCCTCTTCAACAGACAGCACACATCCATCTACATCTTTTTTTATTTCACTTTCCCAGATTCGAACAACCGACCATCCCAGAGCGTTCAACGTCTTATTGATCTCCTCGTCACGTTCTACATTACGAAGTATCTTGTTTTTCCAATAATCGTTATATCCCTTCAGTTCCTCTTCCAAACAGTTCTTCCCTCGTAATGCCCAGTTATGTCCGTGCCAAAAATCCCCATCACAAAAAACAGCGACTTTATATTTAGTAAAAACAATATCCGGCTTTCCTGGAAGCATCTTATAATTAATGCGATATCGATAATTTTTGTGCCAAAGCGCCTTACGTAAAATCAATTCCGGACGAGTATCTTTCGATTTAACCGCCGACATTATCCTGTGAGTTATTTTGGGATCTCTCATAACTTTTCTCTATTTATGTAATTTTAAAAGTGAGCTTATATGTCCGCAATATGTATCCTTTATTTTTTCTGAAATATCTTCATCAGGTAATTCTTTATAATTATCAAGTTTCTTATTATTCTCAATCAGTTTATTTGAGAATTTCATATTTTCTTTCACTAACGATAGCCATATCTGTATTTTATTGCTTCTTTGCGCATATTCCTTTTTCCAAAATTTCTGTATTTCATCATTTGTCAGATTATCGATTCTAGCTTTTACGTCATCTATCTTTTCGACTGTTCTATTCATAACCGCAGACACAAACGTATCAATCTCAGTTATTTTCTGAGTACCTCCTGCCGAAAAAACATCTCTGACATTTTTGCACCAGACAAGGCAGCTATATATCAGCCAGGGTGTAAATCTTTCATAGTTTCCGCCAAAAACCTCTGGAAAAAGGACAACTCCATCTACAAAATAAGCGTCTTTTTCTTCTAATGATAACTCTGTAAAGGATGTTGTTTCCGCTTCGCTCCACCATGTCGATTTATTTGATCTAAGCAGCTGCCGTATCCGCTTATTAAGCTCATCTCCAGATAATTTCAGCAAATCGCCTGAATCATGCGTTGTTAAATAGTCTTCACCCTTTTTCAGGTCCATATTCAAAGAGAATCTTGGACTATGAGTAACTTTCAAATCAGCAATGCATTCCTCATATTTTCTGAAACGTACTTCCGGATTATTTCCACCAAGCTTTGCCATGACAACATATGTTTCATCTATATTATTTTTTAAACTTTCATATATGCTTCCACCAATAACCTCCCACTTAGCCGAATCCGTCTTCTTTACCTCTACGCCAATCTTCTCCCCTTTTTCCGGATCCGTAATAATAAAGTCAGGAAATTTTTGCGCGCTATGCTGAATATTTTCTTCTTTAATTCCCGCGTCGGTCAGAGCGTCATATACTCTTTTTTCAAATTCTGTTCCTGTCATCTTAATTTTTTTACCTTCAGACAACTCAGATTGCATATCCGATTGTAATTGGCTTGTCATTCTTTTCAGCAATTGATAATATTTTATAAATTGATCCGAAGCCATCATACTTCTCCTCCAAAATATAAGTCCCATTTTTCTTCAATATTTTTTGCGATATTATACGCTAATAGCGGAGGTACCGCATTACCAATTATCTTATACGCTTCCGAAGCTGACACTGAACATTCTTCGCCTTTTGCCGGAATTACAAATGAATATTCATCAGGAAATGTCTGTATCCTTGCGCATTCCCTAATCGTTAACCTTCTTTCTGATAATCCTTTTGCTAACTCTTCCTTATGAACTCCACCATGTTCTTTGCTCAATCTTCTATATTCAATATTGCCATGGTGCTCAGATCTTATTGTTGGTCCAATCCCGTCTAATTTCACCTCCTGCTGTCCTTGACAATGTTTCCCCATATATTTTGCTTTTGAGTATTTTTTTTGATTAATATCTTCCGCGTCATCCGGCTCTGGAAGATCAGCCAAGGCTTCTCTCACAGAAACATATTTGCATTTTTTCCCATCGTCATTTTCATTTAAAAAATGCGTATGCGTCGGATATGGATCATACGCCATATCAATGGTTTCTTTTTCCAACGCTTTTTTCGCTTTTTCTGTCAATTCCGACCTTTTAAAGCCAAAAAATATTACACGCTCTCTTCCCTGTGGAACACCATACTCAGCCGCATTCAACACCTTTGCAGGTACAACTAAGTATCCTTCATTACATACTGATGAAAAATCCTTCTCAATGATTTCCTTAACGTCGTTTAAATTTGTAAGACCTTTTACATTTTCCGCAATAAACATTTTGGGCTGCGTAATAGAAATCACTTCTCTCATCCACATATACAAATGCCCTCTGTTTTCTATAGTCGGATCCTCCTCCTGTTTCTTTTTACCATTATGCCCGGTATCTGAATTAAGGCCAAGTCTTTTACCCGCAATTGAAAAATCCTGGCATGGAAATCCTCCAGTAACTATATCTATGTTCTTTGGAAAAACAGATAATTTATTCTCTTTTTCGAGCTTCACCAGATCTACAATACTGTCTAAAAAATACGCTGATATATCAACGCCTTTTGAGCCAAAATAGTTTATCCACGCAGCTTTTGCTTCCGGTTTAATATCATTTGCGAATACTGTATGAAAGCATGTCTTCCGTAGCTTTACCCAGCCTTTTTTTTCTTCCTTCACTATCCAATCTTCATGCATTGACCTGTTTATGGACCGTTCTAAGACAGAAAAATCGCCCTCAAATCCAAGATCCATTCCACCACATCCTGAAAATAGAGATAAAACATTATGCACTTTAACAATTGACTTGTTCTTTTTTCCAGGCAACAACCTCTGCGGCTTTCTCGCATTGCTTGGAATCAACCATATTCCGCTTTGTTTTATTGCTCCATCAATTCTATTTTCATTGCAAAGAACCTGTACTCGCCTCTGCGTAATATTCCATCTTTCCGCAGTCTCTGCCACACTGCTAAATGAAATCATCATTATTCCTCCAATCTATTTATTCGTCAATACGAACACATCTAAATTATAACATTATACTTTTACTTTATCAATTAGAAGTTTTCTAAACTGCCCATTTCTTTCCGGCTGTATAATCCATAGTTCCCGCTACGTAATTCTTTCTACATTGCTAGAACATGCGTGATTACCGGGATTGAGCGTATAATGGCAGGAACTACGGATTATTCTTTTCCCTATCACTCTTTTTTAATTTTTCCAGCCCTGCATGTTCTTTACCGTTCTTTTCAGAAAAGCAATTCTTCCCATGATCGGTCTGTTTTCTTCTCATACAGCCTTCGTCAATCTCATAGACCGCATTTCCGTCGATGATCAATTTCGCTCTCATCAGCTTTTCTCCTGTGATTCGTTCCCTATTATTGTATGTTCGCCGTTCTGAAAAGGAACTCCGCCGCAGCACACGATTTCGCTGAATGATCCCGGAACCATAACATAATCCCACATTTTCCTTCATATATATATTCGTAAAGAATTTCCCTTGATACAACGTTAAGGCCAGGAGTGCTTATGGAAAAGAAATCTCCCACACCCATGACGCCGTTCGATGAATGGACTGTCCCAAAAGAACTTCATATCCTAAAGCTGCTTCTCCCTTACACACCTGCCTCCTCACAGCAGGCATTGGGGATTCTTGTCAAAGTCATTGAACTGCAGCACACGTTCCAATATTTTCAACAGCAAAAAAATGTCCTGCACAGCCAGGAATTTTCCGCCGGCTTCTCCTCCCCCCTGGATATGCTGGAAGAGATCGCCCCCTATCTCCCACCAGAGCAGGCGGAAATGCTGGGAACCTTCCGCAATATGATGAATATAATGGATATGGTACAAATGATGCAGGAGTTTTCCGCAGGCGCAAATCAGGAACCTTACGAGTCCGGCGGTCCGGAAACAGATGCATCCTCTGAAAATTCCTCCCAATATAACGCTGATCGGCGCGAGCCCCAAAAAACCTCCGGAAGCTTCGGCGGAGGGTTCGATCCCATGCAGCTTGTGATGGGAATGCTCTCTCCGGAGCAACAGGAAATGTTCGAAATGTACCAGACCATGTTCTCGCAGCCGGAAGAGCCTGCTGCCGCCGGTTCACCCTCGGAGAATGCCGCTCCGTCAGGCTTTGGCGCCTTCAGCCAGACATCGCCGGAGGTTCGGATTCAGGAGGATCAGCAGCAGGAATCCGCAGTGAATGACTTTACGGTCCGGGAGGACGGACAGCGGGAACCGGATTTGGATGGATTTTCACTGCGGGATACGGACCTGTCTGAAACTGGATCGTATTATGACATGCAAAAATATGCAGAAAAGAATGGAGACAGACTATGAATGAATGGATGAATAACCCCCTGTTAAATCATATTGACCCGGTAAAGCTGGACCTGATCCAGAAGGCCGCCGCGCAGGTTTCCGGAAAATCAGGAAAAGAGCTTGCCCCGGTCATGCTGGCACTCATCACCAGCGCCAACCGACAGAAGATCCAGTTTTCCCAGGAGGAGATCAGTCTGATCCTGGGAGTACTGAAAGAAGGAAAATCAAAGGAAGAACAGGCGCAGATCGACAAGACGATCCAGATGGTGACTTCTCTGATCCAAAAGAATACAAAATAAGGCTGCCATGTGAATTATTACGATATTAGCGTTACTGTGAGCGCCCGGTCAGGGTGTGAACAGTAACATATTAGTTACAGGTCACACCTTGACCAGGCGTGCCCTGTAACTCAGGCCGTCATTTTAAATTGCCTACGGCAATGGACGGCCTGAATACCAGCTCTTATGTGCATCCTCCCGACCAATCAGCGTGGTGATTGGTCGAGGTGTGACATGTAACACATATTAGCTGCTGCGGTTTCAATAGCCGCAGATTTCTCTGGTTTTTCGGTCTGAAACAGTATATAATATACGGAGTGTCAGATAAAACTGCCGCTCCGTATATTATGATGCGCACAGCCGTATAAAGTAATACACCGTTTTGCGTCTGCGGCCGCGTAAATATCCTTTTGCTATGTATACAGCAGCTTCACGATACACACTCTGGATAAAGGAGAACCGACACCATGAGAAATATCAAATTGATCCTGGAATATGACGGAACCCGTTATCAGGGCTGGCAGCAGCTCGGAAAAAAAGACCCTTCCGGCACCATTTCCGGAAGGCTGACGGGAACGCTCTGCCGGTTGACCGGAGAAGAGATCGAGATCTTCTGCGCCGCGCGCACAGAGCCGGGCGTCCATGCCTCCTGCCAGACCGTCAGCTTCAAAACGGCTTCCCCGCTTCCGGTTTTGGAGATCCGGCGTGAGCTGAATCAATATCTTCCCCAGGATATTGCCGTCCTGCGGGCCGAGGAAGTTCCGGAGCGCTTCCATGCTTCCCTGAACCTCCTTTCCCAGACCTATACTTACCGGATCCATACCGGCGCCGTGATGGATGTGTTTCGTAGAAAGCATATGTTCCACATTCCCCGGCCCCTGAATATCTCCGCCATGGAAGCGGCAGCCTCCCATCTTGTCGGAATTCATGACTTCCGCTGTCTGTCCTCCGGCAGGACGAAGAAAAGCTGTGAAAAGGAGCTTCTGTCCGCAGAGATCGTTTCCCCTGCGGAAGAGGAACTCTGCATTGTCCTGGAAGCCTCTTCCTTCCTGCGCCAGATGCCCCGGCTCATTGCAGGCACCCTGCTGGATGTGGGAACGGACGTCCGAAGCGCGGCATGTATTCCTGCCATTCTGTCAGGGCGGGAGCCGGCCAGTCGCCCGGCTCCTCCGGCAGGACTCTGCCTGACGGGAACCCGATACTAAGGAATTATGCATAAATAACCTGCTGTTTTTGTTTCTTAGTGTAATTGGGGCGATTTCGTCCCTTCTGTTTACGCAATGCTGTACTAAAATCCCCATAAGCGCAGCGCCTGATAAGCAATGACGCTCACCACCCATGCCGCGGCGGTCTGAAACAGTACGATCGCCGCCGTAACCTTTCCGCTCCCTGTCTCCCTTCTGATGGCAGCGATCGCTGCCGTACAGGGCACATACAAAAGGCAGAAGGTCATCAGAGCATATGCGTTAGGCATGCCGAATCCCATGTCCTCCAGTATATGCGCAAAGCCTTCCATCCCGCCGGCGGTCGTGATATTCGGGATTCCGAACAGCACGCCGCAGCTGGACACCACCACCTCCTTTGCCGCAATCCCGGAGATCAGAGCCACAATGATCTGCCAGTATCCCAGCCCGGCCGGTTCCAACACCGGCGTGATCCATTTTCCGATCACAGCCCCGAAACTCCGGCTCATATCCGAAACATATCCCTCCGCTCCGAAATTCAGAAGAAGCCACATGACCATTGATGCCAGAAAGATTACGGTTCCTGCTTTCGTCAGATAGTCTTTCACCTTCTCCCAGACATACATTATGATGGATCTGACATCTGGCGATTGATACTCCGGCAGCTCAATGAGCAGCATATAGTCTGTCCCATGAGGATCCAGTCGAAACAGGATCCAGGCCGATATTCCTGCTGCCAGGATCCCGATCAGATACATCGAATAGCATGCGGCCATGGCATATTTCCCAAAAAACATCGTGGAAAACAGAACATAGACCGGAAGCCTGGCACTGCAGGACATGAAAGGAGTGATCAGGATCGTCCGCAGCCTGTCCTTCCGGTTTTCCAGTGTCCGTGAGGCCATGACCGCCGGAACCGAACAGCCGAACCCCAGAAGCAGCGGAAGAAATGCTTTTCCGGACAGTCCCACCCTGCTCATCAGGTCATCCATGACAAACGCAGCCCTGGACATATATCCGCTGTCCTCCAGATACGCCAGCGCAAGGAATAAGATAAAGATGTTTGGAAGAAAGGTCAGGATCCCTCCCACACCGGACAGGATCCCGTCCACAATCAGGGACTGCAGTATAGGGCTGACCTTCCATGCTTCCAGTACAACTCCCGTCTTGTCCGAAAGCAGCACCAGCCCGGTCTCAAAATATCCTTTCAGCCACCCGCCCACCGCGAAGGTCAGGAAAAATACCAGTCCCATGATTGCCAGAAAGATCGGAAGCCCCAGCCATTTACCGGTCAGGTATCGGTCAATCCGATCCGTCCGGTCCTGCCGCTTCCGGATTGTTTCTTCCATCGCCCGGCTGGGTATCGACACTGTAGAATCTTCACGTTCCATCACCTGTCCTAGCATCGGCAATGCATAATTTTCTCTTTCTGTCACCTGTCTGGGAATCAGCGCTGCATGGTTTTCACTTTCTGTCATCTGTCCGGACATCAGCAATGTATGATTTTCAGTCTCTTTTACAACCTGCGATATGATCTCCTCAATCCAATCATAGCTCACCCCCGCCAGTGAAGCAGATTTCATACCTCTCTCAAATGTGGGATTCCATTTTTCTGATAACCTGTTTCTCTGTTTCCCTGCATCCTGCCTGTCCCGTAACCGCAGCGATACACGCTCCCTTTTTGCAGGCATTGCTGGATTCCCGTACTCCTCATACCGAGACATGGCATACAGCAGCATGTTCAGTCCCGTGCGTTCTCTTGCGGATATGGCAATGCAGGGGATTCCCAGCAGTTCCGACAGACGGGGCAGGTCAAGCTCCATTCCCCGCTCCTTTACGATATCCATCATATTCAGTGCCAGCACAACCGGCTTCCCCAGCTCCAGCAGCTGCAGCGTCAGGTAAAGATTTCTTTCCAGAGAGGACGCGTCCGCTACGTCCACCACCACGTCCGCCTCACCGCTCAGGATAAATTCCTTTGATACACGTTCCTCCATGGTATAGGATGCCAGGCTGTAGACACCCGGAAGGTCCGTCAGATAAAAGTCCTGCCCTTGCCAGGTTGTCCGCCCTTCCTTTTTCTCTACGGTCACGCCGGGCCAGTTCGCTACCTTCAGATTTGCCCCGGTAAGCGCATTGAACAGCGTTGTCTTTCCGCAATTCGGATTCCCGATCAGGCCTGCCCGGATCACCCCGCTGTATTCCCCCATCCTGCTGCCTCCTTTACCTGAATCTGATCGGCGATCCTCCTGCCGAACGCAAACCGGGCGCCCCGGAATTTCACGATCACAACCCCCTTTTTCTGATTGTTCACAATCTCGATCCTGGTCCCGGCCGTCAGCCCAAGAGCCATCATACGGCGCTCCAGCTCCGGTTCCAGATGCAGGTCCAACACTTCATAGACCTGGTGATCCCTCCCCTCTTTGAGCCGCATCCTCTCCCCTCCTCCAAATCTATTTTCTATCACCGGCAGTCGTAACTGATCTTGTATTCTGGTTACTGTTCACACCCTGAACGGGCGCTCACAGTAACGCATTCTGATCGCTGCCGGATCATTGCTGTTCAAGATGAAGCATCTTTGCTATAAAATATATTATAGAAATCCAAATATATGAATTTAATTTCAAATCGCTCCCCACTGAATGTTCCCCATTTCATTAAAATGATGATACTACGGAAATCACAACAATTGAGTATACCGTTGCGTAATCCACAAGTCTGTGGAACAGCTCCCTTATCCTCTGCTCGTACAGATGGGACATGGCGCATTTGCTTTCGCCTTTGAACTTGGCGTTGCACTGCCATACCGTCCGCTTGTACTTACTGTTGGAATGCCAGACCTAACACCCATGTGCCAATCAGGAACAGAGCAGCCGAAACCACCAACCATAAAATAAAGTTCTTTTTCATAATGCTACAGAACCCCCATCAATTTTACATCACAGCCCCTCTGTCGGTCAGAGCCGCCCATGCACCCTTGCAGTCCGCAGAGGCAAAGGTTTATACACCTCCGCGGAATACGTTGTAAAGATTATATCTGTATATCCAGCCCTTTGCTGCCTTTAGAGTACAAGGCATTTACACTGTCCTGATAGATAGCGTCACCTGCAAAAATCTCATCCAGTATCTCATGAGAAATTGGATTTCCGGCTGTCCATGTTGGGTCTTTTTCCTTTACAGCCTGTGTTACCCTTCCGGAAATTTCCAAATGAAGCTGGCTCAACGTCCACGGCGCAGCACGGCGGGTACTTAAATCTAACGACTTCACATAGGAATGAATCTTGTCATAATACGCATCTGTCTCAGCAGTATTATCGCCGGACATTCCGCCATACTTGTAAAACGACTTTTTAACATCATCATAAACGTGCTGTTTCATTTCATCTGATACATTGACAATCCGCTTCCAATCTGTTTTTCCTGTGATTCCCATGCCTTCAACTCCATAAGAATTTTTGAAATGTCCAGAACGCAGATCATCAATGGTATTACCACAATAATATCCTTTCGACGCACCACTGCCGAAAAGCATATTCGTATTTGCTTTGCCGCCGTTCATCCTTGATAAAAGCTGCCAGATTCCCTGGCTGTTATTTCCTATACGCATGATAAAATCCCTCCTACTTCTATATGGTCAAATCCAACTGTGCGCCCTTGCCTTCTTCCTGCACTTTTACAGGCTGGCTTGTTCCCGCCTTTATCTGTTCCATCAGTTTTTCCACGGATTCCGCCTTTGCCAGCTTCTTCTCCTTTAAGACTTCCTCCTCTTTCTTCTTCGCGCGTTTTTCCGCTATCTGCTTCTGTACCTTTTCCTTATAGACCGTGCCGGGGTTCTCCATCGTATCCTTGCTCTTGCCGACCATCCAGTAGGACACTTTCCCATTCTTGTCAATAAGGGCGCCTGCGCTGAGTATCTCGTCATTGTTCTCCCTTGCGAACTTCTCAATTCGCTCCGAATTGCCGGACATTTCTGCAAAGACTTTCTCATACTTTGCGGCCGCTGCCGGGTCTTCCGCCATCTTCTCTACGATTCCGGGAGAAACCGCTATGTTTTTATATCCCCTGCTCCCAAGCATATAGGCATCTTCCTGCTTCCCGTTCTTGAAATCCGCCACCGTTATGTTCACATCCGGGTATTTCTCTTTCAGACTATTCAGGTAAGCCTGCGAATCCCCATTCAGGGAACTGCTCCCATTTGCCCTGTCTGCCGCATAAGTGTTCGTGTAATCCGTTACTCCTGAAATTGCCATAATAATCATCCTCCTTCACAAAATCTTACCTGCGTCCCCTCTGTCATTCGGAACTGCCCATACCCCCTTTCGGTAAGTCCGGGCATGATCTTCCTTACTTCAAAATGCCCGCCGCTTCCATAATGTTCTGTTCATATGCCGCAACCGCAGAACCCATAACTCTCGGTGTACCCGTATATGTAACTCTGCTCATATCTACTGTACGGCTGGCAAAAAACTCCGCCACAGCCTGTTTCCTGTAAGCTATTTCCATCTGCTGTTTCCGTTCTTCCGCCGCCTCCTGGCTACGCTCCATACTTGCTTTCCTCTGTGCGGCTTCCTTCTCCCACTTTGCCTTATTAATCGCATTCACCTCCGCCACACGCTCCGGGGAATCGCCGCATCCGCCGATATAAGTGACGCTCCCATCCTCATGGACGACTACCCCGCACGGCTGGTAATCAAGCCCCTGTGCCGCAAAGGAAGCCTTCAATCTCGGCGTGGCTTCAAAGAAATCATCTATCTTTCCCTCGTAATAAGCCGCCTTTTCCGGGTCATTCGCCATCTGCTCCAGAATATTCGGGGCGATTACAACATCACTGCCGCTCATGCTCTTTCCCGCCCTGTCAAGGCTTTTCTGGTCTTTCCCAATACTCTGGATTCTTACATTGCCATACTTTGACCGTAGATATTCTGTGTAAGCATCCACCTTTGATGTTTCCGCCGCTTCTCCTGTTTTCTGCAACCGCTCCATAAAACCCGTCCTGTTTGTGCCTGTTTTCTGTGTCCTATTGGCGTACTGATATGCACCCGCCAAAGCACTGTTTACTCCTAAAATACTCATAATCAATCCTTTCCTTCCAAAACATATTTGTATCACAGTCCCTCTGTCATTCAGGGCTAAATCCACTCCCTTGCTATAAGTCCGAGCAACTTGGAGCCTTGACTACACCCTGGTACTTCTCCGCCGTGCTTTTAATGTTGGCAAGTCCTATCCCGTGGGATTGCCTGTCCGCCTTATCCGTCACCGGGAACTCCTCCTTGGCCTTAAGCACCGCCGCACGTCAAAGCTGTTCTCCACTTTCAGGATGAGCAGGTTCCCTTTCTGTAGGGAACTTATGCGGATAAAGGCATCCGCCCCCCGGTTCTTTCGCTTTCAGCTTCCGGCAGGCTTCAATCGCATTGTCCACCATGTTCCCCGCCCTTTACAGCACCTCCGCAAATTTCCTCTCATCTATTGGCTTTAGCCGATACTGGAACGCATAAAGGTCAAGCGCGTCAAACACATAATCCTTAATGCCCGTAATGAACACCAGCACGATATCCCCCCGCCTTTCCCGCAGGCCCCTTGCCGCCTCTATGCCGTTCATGCCCTCCATCTGTATGTCAAGGAAAACGATGTCAAACCGTTTCCCTGATGTTACTATTCACAGTCATTTCACTCACATGCGTAAAAACAGTCGGCAAAGCCGTCTGCCGTTCCTCCACCAGCCCGCATATATGTTCCCTGATCGCTTTCTCGTCATCCACAACTGCAATATCCAAAATCCATCACCTCAAATCCATATAGGCATTCACTTTTTATATCGGCAGAAATTTCCCGTTTTTCGGGCGGATGGAACGAAACGACCACTTTTCGGGAACGAAAGGCAGAAACGCAGTACAAAAAATTCCAAAATAAATCTAAAGTTTTTCGCCATTCGTCCGATATAGGAGTGGCTGCCCCCGCAAGGCGGTACAAACGCAAGCCGCCGTGTAAGCATATTACCTCTGATTCCCTGCTTTCCAATAGGCAGACCGCCGCATATGGCGGTTTGCCATAGCGGCGGTCTTTACTTTGCTTATCCACATTCATTAAATAGGCTTTCCCTTATCAGCTTGCGCTTATTATTTTTTAATCTCCGCCAATGACAGAATAAAATTTTTATCTTCATCTGATACAGTAGTATAAAATGTCAAAAATTCCTCGGCTACATATCCCCCTCTTATTGTTTCCGGAGCAATCTGTTCTTTAATGATATTTGAATCTTCATATACCGTCAGTTCCATCAATTTTTCCGGGTTTCCATCATTATAGGCTGCCACTGGTGCCTTGTAAGAAATAATCGTGTATAATACCTTAAGATTTTCGGTTTTACTCTCCAGTATATCCATCTCCGCATCTGTATCAGACGAAATATCAGTATATTCTAAGCCGCTAAACCGGAGTAAGGTATCCTCATCCGTAACAGTACCCAGCAGATTTCCATCCGCTGAATAAACTTCCACCTGTGAAAGCCGCTGTACATCTTCCCCTCCCGCATTCCCGCCTGCGCCGCATCCAGCCAGACCTATAGCGGACAGAATAACTACCAGTAAACAACTCAATACCTTCTTCATTTAGATCCCTTCCTTTCTATCAGCAATTTACAGACTGTCACAAGCAACACACAAAACAGGAAAATGACCGGGAAAACCGGGCTCCAGGCATTTGTGGCAATACCTATCAATACCGCCAGTACCGTTGCAGGCAGGGCAATATACACCCATGTAAATTTCCCGCGCGAATTTTTCTTCGCAATATAATCCGCATTCCGGGTAATTATATTTTCGGCATGGATCGCTATTCCCGCTATGATCAGGAGCATGACCGATGCCGCATCTATCAGCCAGTCCAATGCGTTGCATACCTCACTGCCGACAGCATCTTTTACCATATACAGAAACTCTGATCCAAAAAGGAACATTATCACCCCCAAAACAATCATGCCAACATATCTTTTCCTGTTTCGGTTACTTTCCTCACGAAAGGATTTTATCACTGTTTCGTCAAACAGCAAGGTATTTGAACTGATTTCTTTGTAACGCCTCGGTTGAAAAAAAGTCCATACCAAAACAGCTATGCCAATTGCCATTGTCCCCCAATACAACGGGCGCAGCAACTGCATATATCCGGAAAAGCATCCAAAAATATCCGAGCTGATGACCAGACCAACCCCAATAGCAATGTTTTTCGCCAAATGCCTCTTATGGGAAAGGAACCCATCAATCGTCTCCCGGCTTACATAATACCCATTTTCTTTATTATTCTCATCCGGTCCTTCACTTTTTAGCAGATAATCCAGTGTCACGCCAAACATATTGCTGATCTGCAATAATTTATCGATCTCTGGTATCCCCCTGTCACTTTCCCATTTACTTACAGCTTGGCGTGACACCTCTAACAGTCCTGCCAGTTCCTCCTGAGAATAGCCTTTCTCTTTGCGGAGCCCTTTCAGTTTTTCTCCAAAAGTCATCTTAAACAACCTCTCTTTCTGTTTTTCTGTTTGGATTATAGAATCAAAGTTGTATAAATGCCACCATCTTAGCGTGTCATCCTGTCAATTCAGCGTGTCATTCTCTGTTTTTATGCTCTAATTCCGTTTTCTGGCAGAACTTTTGGTATCAAACCATCATTCCATCTCCCTGAACGTGCCAGCCATTCCCCCGACAAGGCTCCACTGGCGCTGCATATAAGATTTCAGCCTTTCCGTGCTTTGCCTGTATGCCTCCCGGACTGTTTGTCATAAAATTATGCTTTCTGCCACAGCAGCATACTGTCCTGAAATTCAGCCGTCATTTTCCCGGTATCTTTCAGCCACGAAAGGTAAGAGCGCACCGTGCTTCCCACCAGCACATACTGCTCAAAGTTCATGGAAAGCCCATAGCCTTTGAACACTTCCTGCAGAATCCTCTCAAAGCACATCGGCTTCCCACAGATGGACAGAATCCTGTCCGCCACCTCATGCACCTTATCCCTGTTATAGCAGACAAGCTCTTTCACATCAGCCTGAGCTTGCGCATGGGCGGGAACGAACATGGCCGCTTCCATCTGTTCCACCTTATCCAGCGTTTCCAGATATGCGCCCACGTCATAGATGAAGGAAACCGCATACTTATCCAGCGTTTCCCTGCTGCTGATGCAGTCCGCAAGGAACACTACATTGTCCGGCATACGGAACCCGACCATATCAAAGAAATGTCCCGGCAGGGGAATCACCTCAATCTCCTTCGGGAAACTTTCATCTGAAAAATACGTCACATCACTCTCCTGCGCCATCAGAAACTTATGCCGCAAATCCTTACACGGATAACCGCCGTAAAGGAAGGACGGCTCCAAGACCGGGTATTTTGTAAAAGCCGCCTCTATGCCGCCGGAATACACCTTACAGCCCGTCTGCCCCTGCAGGTATTTGTTCCCGCCGATATGGTCTGCGTTGGAATGGGTATTCAGGATTGCCGCCAGATGCCATCCGTTCTTATCCAGTATCTGCCTGACTTTCCTCCCCGCATCCTTATCATTCCCGCTGTCAACCAGATAGACATGATCATTGTCTGCCACATAGACGCCTATCTTCGCCGGGCAGTTTATGTAATAGCATTTCTCACTGACCTGTACCAATTCATACATTTTTCGTTTCCTCCTTTAATTATTCGGATAAAATATCACATTATAGGCAGCACAGGCTTTATCTGAAACATTGTGGTATGCATGGAAAATATCAGCCCCAAACCGTATGGACTGTTTTTCTTGCAATGTCACTTCTTCCCCGCCTATTACCATTTTCAGCGTCCCCTGCACCATAAAAACATATTCCTCCACGCCCGCCACATGGGAAAGCGATTCGTGTTGCACACCTGCGTCAAACTCAATATAGAACACCTCCACATTCCTTATCGGGTCAAAGGGAAACAACGGGTATGCCCGCATCCCTCCATTTTCCTCCGTGATCACATTTTCCCCACCAGACCCGGCGACCGTATATTCCGCTTCCTCCTGTTTGCAGAAAAAGGACAATGGAATTTTCAGCCCTGTTGAAATCTTCCATAAAATGTTGATGGTGGGTGAGGACTGCCCACGCTCGATCTGTCCCAACATGGGCTTGCTCACGCCAGTCAGCTCCGCAACATCCTCCAGCGTAAGCTGCCTTGTGTTCCGGATTTCTTTCAGCCGCTCTCCTATCTTCAATGAAACCTGCTCCATGATTCCTCCTTGAATATGTTTTATTGAACAAAATATATTATAGCATATTCATTTTGAAATATAAAGAAGAAAACGCCGCAATGGTCTGATCCCATTTACGGCGATTCTGCTGTTCTGTAAATGCTACCTGATAATTTTCATATATCCCTTTCAGCGTAAACTGGTCTAAGATATGCCCGTCCATTTCCCGGTGAAGTTCATTCAACAGAAATCCCTTTTCCAACTCCAGCATCTTATCCAGAGCATACACATGAAGTTCATATATGTGCGGCTTATCCGGCGGCGTCATCCCGCCATAATAACAGGAAAGCTCCGCAGACTGCTCTCCGCCCTGTATGCTCGTCCAACTGTTCCATCCCTGCACAAAGTCATCCGCCGTCTGGCTCTCATTCTCCTTGACCTCAAAACGATTTATGTTTGCTGCCAGCCAATGTATCCATGCAAATCCCCCTGTCACCGGGTATGCGTCCTTGTCCTCTAGGACAATGGCAATCGACACCGTTCCCTGCGGCGCATCCTCCACTGTAAAGGGTAAAGAATAAGTAGGGATGCCATTTTCATTGAACTGCGCCCCATGCCCGCCATATTGGGGCTGGATTACCCCGTTTACAATACCGCTGCTCGTAGCATTCATCTTTGAATCCTCCAATCCGATTTTATGATGATATTATAAGCAGCGGTTCCCGGACAGTAAATTACCCACTTTTTCGTGGGTACCCTTTATCTCAGCAGCGCCATACTCCCTGTCAATTTGTTTACTTTCTTTTTCACACCACAAATGGCAATCCCATAATAATTCAGTTCCGTTTCTGGAACGTCCTTCATCTTTTCAATAAACTCATCATAGGTCTTGCACCCCTGCGCAAGGTCTGAAAAATCCACCACCGTCAAGTCCGAAAACTCCGGCTCATACAGCTTTTCACGGATAGACTTGATTACCTCCACATTGCCCTTTAAGATTGGCACCGGGAATTCAATGATCCCCAAATGACCGTTTCCTGTCCTGTCATACACATCCGCGCCTACGACCTCCGGCATCTGCTTCCCCAGCGTGATGCCCATGATCGCCGCCGTGTTCGCTATGATGCCAAGCGGCAGGTTCTCGTCAATCACCATGACACATTTTTCATTCTGTAAATCCATCTTTCAATCCTCTTTTCTGAAGGATTTCTCCTCCTGATTTTTCTGATAACGACGGTAGAGATAGGCCCTGCAAAAACCCCGCCGCCCATACTGCTCCGGCAGTCCGTCCCGCCATTCCCGTTTTTCATGAACAGCCCGCCCTGCACTTTCTCTTTCATGCAAAGTTCCCCGGTATCCGTTGTTAAATTCCATTCATCGACCACGCCGCATTTTTCCAGCCCGTACCCATTGTCCGTAAGGATGGAACTCAGGTGGTAATTGGTATGCTCCACGATGCGGAACACGCATCCTGCCCCGCACTGGCGGCTGATCTCCTCGCACCTTCGTATATTCTCCGGGATATCCCCTTCCGAAAACTTGTAATACAGCGGATAGACCAAAAGCTGCCCTTCCATTCTTTTCAGCCCCCATCCCCGGCAGATTAAAGTTTCCCTGTCGGGGAACAGGCTGATGATCTGCTCCCCGTCCTTATCGCAGGCTCATTCACTGTTCCCACTTCCTTTCCCGTTATATTCAGAAAGGAAAAGCCCTGCGACCGCCAGAACCGTCCCCATAACGGAAACCCCTGTCACCGGCTCCTTCAGTATTAACATGGAAGTCACCACCGTTATGACGGGAACCATGTAAATATAGACGCTGGTCTTGACCGCGCCAAGCATCTTTACTGCAAGGTTCCATGTGACAAAGCAGAGTGCAGACGCCCCCAGCCCAAGATACAGGATATTGAGTAAATACGTCGTATCCGCAAACCGTTCCAGCCCGACTTCAAAATCGAAAAGAAACAATGCCGGAACCATGAACAGGATGCCGTAAAAGAATGTCCGCCGCGTGGTGAGTATGACCGGGTAGCCAAAGCTACTGATCCTCCTTGTCAGTATGGAATAGCACGCCCATACAAAAGCCGCAAGAACTGCCAACAAATCCCCCATCGGGTTCAGCTCCATACGGGAGCCGTTAAAGCTGATCAGCGCAACACCCGCCATCGCCACCACAAATCCTATGAAAAAATTCGCTCTCAGTTTCCCTTCCGATTTCAGGAACAGATGTGACAGGATTGCCGTGAAAAACGGTGCAACCGAGATGATGACTCCCACGTTGGACGCCATCGTATATGTAAGCGCAATATTCTCCAGCAGATAATATAAGCATATCCCGCACAGTCCCGCCAATACAAATGTCAGCTCCTGCCTGCGCCCCACGCCTTTCATACGGTGCGGACAAACCAAAAATAATGCCGCAAGTCCCATAACAAAGCGGAAAAACAGGATTTCCACCGGCCTGAAATCCGTAAGCAGGACTTTGGTGGATATGAATGTCGTCCCCCATATGATGATGGTGAACAGCGCCGCCAGATGCCCTGCCGTTCTCCTATTCCCCATGCTGCCCACCGTCCCCGTCTTTTTCCGAAAATATTTCACGGTAAGTCCCCGGCGCAAGCCCTATAAACTGGTTGAAATAATTAGTAAAATGGCTCTGGTCTGAGAACCCTGTCCTTATGGCCGCCTCCACGGGCGGCACACCTTCCGATAACAGCTTCTTTGCCTCATTGATGCGGACTGTCTCAAGGTATCGGTACGGCGTGAC